>CAZZPH010000019.1:0-18650 GCA_964655725.1 uncultured Hyphomicrobium sp. | reverse complement strand
TCAGGTACTAGCGGGTAAAACCGTGGAGGTTCGAGTCCTCTCCTGGGCACCAACATTGAGTTGCAGGACGTGTCATACAGTCCCGCAAGTCTCACAAAACCCGCCAATCTGGCGGGTTTTTTGTTTCCGGTCGTACCAGTGCGTACCAGAAGGTACCAGTGAAGCCCAGTCGTTTTGGGTACACGAATGGGTACATCTTTGGCCGGGGCGCCCGGGGGTGACGATTGGGCTGGTCCCACCGTGTACCTAAACACCCGCCCGACCAGCTATCTGCAGCACTTCCGACGCCGGAATGGTGCTCGCACTTGGGACAATTTCGGGGGGTCGTTTCCGCGGTGCGGAACCTACGCTGGTTCCCTACACCTGCCCGCGAGCGCCGCATGCCCCGAACTGTCGCCCCGTTGACCGACACAGAGATTCGCAAGAGCAAGAAAGCCCGCCTGTTCGACGGAGGAGGACTGATGCTGGAGCGGGTGGAGAGCGGCGCCCGCCTCTGGCGACTGCGTTACCGCCGGCCCAACGGCAAAGTCAACCGACTTGGCCTCGGCGCCTATCCGCAGGTCACCCTGGCCGAAGCACGCGCGCAACGCGAGAGGGCTCGCGCTTTGCTGCGCAAAGGCCTCGACCCGGCAATTGCTCTGCGCGACCGAAGAGAATCGCAGCGCAAGGACGCTGCATCGACCTTTGAAGTAGTCGCCAACGACTGGCTCAAAGAGAGGGAGGCAGAAGCGGAGGCAGGCGCCATGAGCAAGTCAACGCTACGAAAGATGCAGCTTGAAGTCGGCAAGTACCTTTCGCCCGATCCCGACCTCCGGAAACGTCCTGTAGCGACCCTCGAAAGCGGCGAAGCCAACAAGGCGTTGAAGAAGCTGGCCAGCAAGCGATCCCTTGCCGTTAAGGCAAGGCAGTACCTGACATCGATCATCGCCTACGCCATCAAGGGGAAGTTGCGAGGGGAAGGTATGTTCCTCACTCTCGACAAGGTGTCCAGCAACGACCAGGGAGATGTCTTCCCTGCGGCGACCGAACCTCGTGAAATGCGAGCCTTGCTGCGGGCGATCGACTCATATCCGACTCCCGTCATGAGGGCAGCGCTCAAGTTCACCATGCTCACCGCCGTCCGCCCCGGCAACGTTGCTGAGGCGGAGTGGGGCGAAATCGATCTAAAGCATGGCGAGTGGAACATTCCGGCAAGCAAGATGAAGATGAGGACTGGCCACATGGTCTTCCTCTCTGACCAGGCGGTTGCGATTCTTCGAGCAATGCGCGCATACACCGACGGCCAGCAGTACGTGTTCCCGCCGCTTGCGCGAAAGAATAATCTTCACCTGCACCGCGATTCCATGAGCAGCGCTTTGCGTGACATGGACTTCCGGGGAAAACATGTCACGCATGGCTTCCGAGCGATGCTCCGGACGGCAGGCAACGAACAGCTCCGAATCCAGCCGCACCTACTGGATCTGATCCTCGCACACAAGCCACAAGGCGCCGTTCGCAAGGCTTATCAGCGGGGCAAGTATTACGCTGCACGCAGAAGGGCGATGCAGAAGTGGGCCAACTACCTCGACGAGTTGAAGTCGGCGGACGAGCCGCCGAACTGATCAATGCGAGGTTTCCAGTCTCTTGCGTGAAGGGCGCGCCAATGAAGCCGAATGTGAGGAATCGCGAACCTGCAGTGGGCAAGATCTGGAGGCACGTCCCGCCCCGACTGGCAAGTGCAGGCGGACGAAAGCTGATGCAGGACGGGATGTCTGCAGGGCTGAAGTATCTGTACCACCACATGGAGTGGCGCTACGCGCAGCTGGTTCTCCAGAATCGGCGCCTCAGACTGTCATCGGTTTCAAGCTGGAACGACCCATACGAAAAGGCATGGGCAGATATTCTGTTCAACAGACCAGGCTCGGCCTTAAGCGGCTCGGCCGCGTACGGAATCTGCTTCACCACATCGACCTACGACGAACCTGCGTGGCGCATGCACGGCTTTTCCAAGCCGCCACCGATGATTCGCCTCAAGTTTCGCACTGAGGGCATCATCGATGCCGCACGCTCAAGCCTCGCTTCGAGCACCGGCTCCTGGTTTCTTGGCTGCGTCCGATATCGCCGAACTGACGAACTAAACTCGCTGGCGGGAACTGTTCTGCATCGCGAGCAGAAGGACGTGTCGCGCACGGCAGCTGGAATGCTGCTGCAGAAGAGAAGCGCGTTCGCCTTCGAGAAGGAAGTGCGCCTGCTACTCATCGTTCCGTCAGGCACGATAGCGAGCCCGAATGTCCTTCTGCCGATCACCACTTCGGCCGTGACGCAAGTGATGGCGAGTCCCCACTCAACGGCCTCAGAGTGTGATCAGATCGAGAGCGAACTGTCCGCTTATGGCATGAAGCTCACCCGTTCCCGCGTATTGCGAGGCCCGAACTGGACCGTCCCACCGTGACCAGCCAGCCAGAAATCGAGAGAGGCCGCGAATGGCGCTCGCAAATCGATCTATTTCGGTCCTCTGAGGCGCTGCGCCCGCATTAGGCTGGTCCCACCACGTCCCACAGGACGTTATTAAGGACCAGATGATGAATGATTCGACCTTGACCCTACTCCGCATCAACGACGTTCGTCGGCGCACGGGGCTGTCGCGGAACCAAGTCTATCGCCTCGCTCGCGAAGGCCAGTTCCCAACCGGCATCCGCATCTCGCCACGCTGTACGTGTTGGTCCTCGACCGAAATCGAGGAATGGATCCGCAGCCGCATCAAAAACAGCCGGCAGCAGCTGTCGTGATACGCCCGAGCACCTTGGCAGACTCGCGCCGGAAATGTCGATGAGCGCAATGCCCTCCGCAAAAGTGGAGCGATTGCTGCCGACACCCCTGCCATCGGCGCTCCCACCCGTACCGGCGTTCGATCTCGCGCTTGTTCCATCCTGCATGGCCGGCTGGGTCCGAGAGCACGCCGAGGCGCTGCAGGTCCCGCAGGAATTCGTTGCAGTGCCGGCGATGATTGCTCTTGGCGGCACCATCGGCCGCCAGATCGCAATCAAGCTCAAGCAATTGAATCCCTGGTTTGAGTACGCAGTGCTTTGGGGCTTCATTGCGGGTCGCCCAAGCGCGGGAAAGTCCCCCGCCATCTCGCCAGCGCGACGGATGCTCGACACCCTGGAAGCGGATTCACGCCAGGCGTATGAAGAGGCGCGCGCCGTCCACGAGCGAATGGCTCAGATTTCGGAAATCGAGGCAGAATTTGCGCTCAAGTCGGTCCGCAAGCTGGTGTCGCAAGGCGACCGGGGCGGGGCAGAGGCTGCGCTCGCGGCTGCAGCCAAGGAAGTACGCGAGTTCCCTCGTGAGCCGCGTCTCGTGGTCAACGACGCAACGACCGAGAAGCTTGGCGAGTTGCTCGGCGACAATCCTCGCGGCGTCATCTATGTGCGCGACGAAGTCTCAGGTTGGCTCGCCAACCTGGACCGAGAAGGGCGCGAGGGTGATCGCAGCTTCTTCCTGGAGTCCTGGAACGGCAAGGGCTCCTATACGTTCGATCGCATTTCGCGCGGCACGACGCGCATCGAAGCCTGTGCCGTCTCCATCATGGGCGGCGTACAGCCAGGCAAACTGGCGGACTATGTACGCGGCGCGATCAAAGGCGGTGCCGCGGACGATGGACTGATCCAGCGCTTTCAGATGTCCATCTACCCGGATCTCTCGCCGGTCTGGCGTTTCCGCGACTTCATGCCGGACCCCGACGGCGAGCGGAACGTGCTGTCGTTGTTCCGCTACCTGTACGCGCTCGATCCGGTGCAGCTCCAGGCGGAGTCCGATGACTCGTGCGACACACCCTATCTGCGACTGTGTGACGAGGCGCAGGAGCGTTTCGCCAACTGGTTGACGGCACTCATGCAGCGCCTTCGGTCCGGCGCCGAGCCGCCGCACATCGAATCCCACCTGTCGAAGTACTCCGCGTTGGCCGGCCGGCTCGCGCTCGCGCTGCACCTGGCCGAGCGCAACAGCGGACCCGTATCCGACGCAGCCATGGCGGCCGCCATCGCTTGGTGCACCTTCCTGGAAGCCCACGCACGGCGAATCTATGCGCCTGTCACCGATGACGGCATCTCGACTGCGCACCTGTTGCTGAAGAAGCGCGAGGTCCTGGTCGACGGCTTCGCGGCACGTGACGTGTACCGCAAGGGCTGGACGGGGCTCGCCGACCGCGCCATGGTCGAGGCCGGCCTGGAACTGCTCGTCGATCATGGCTACCTGTTCGCTTGGGTAGAAGGCACCTCGGAGCTGGGCGGCCGGCCTTCCGCACGTTTTCGCTGGCTCGCCTACTGATGCCCGCCGAGTATTGCGACGCGGCGCCTACTGGGCGCTGACAAAACCGACAGAACCGGGATTTGTCGGTTCTGTCAGCACCTCAGCCGACCTACTTGGCGCTTTTTCTAGTGGCCGAGTCAGCTCGACAAATTGACGTATGTGTCAAATACTCCCTAATCACCACGACCGATTTGCGGTATACGTCAAATGCAGACCCTTCGAGAGCTCGGCGAAGCCATCGCCCTCCGACGCCGCTCGCTCGGCCTGAAACAGGCCGATGTCGCATCCTGGGCTGGCGTGGCGCCAGCGGCACTATCGCGACTCGAACGCGGCAAACTTTCAGAATTCGGGTCGCGAAAGCTGCTAGCCGTTCTCTCCGCGCTGCACATGGAACTGCATTTCGCGGAGATCGAATCGACAGGGTCTCTCGACGAGTTGCGCATCGAACGTGGTGGAGGTTGAGGCCAACTGTGCGTGCGCAACCGATCCGGCCTTCCACTGGGCTCAAGGATTAAGTGACTTGCAGACTACATAGTTACTTGCAGAATCACTAACTTTATGCATAATGGGATCACCCACGAGCCGTGCGAAGCGCTCCGATGCCCCAGATCCTCGCAAGACAGCTGGCGCGCGTGCGAAGTACCCGCGACCTGAGGGCTGAGATCCTCGATCTGGCGGCGACTGCCGTCGAAGGCAATCGTCCTGCCAGGCTCGACGTGATCTCGCCCGCCATCAGTGCACACACGGTCCAGGCCGAATGGAATCGGGTTATGCCTGCGTTCGATGCGGCGGTTCGTCGTTTGATCAGCATCACCATCAACGAAGAGCGACCCGCTACGCGTGACGCCACCATAGCGCTCGCAAAACCCAACTACACCTACGAGCTGCTGCGCTTGCTGGTGGGCGCAAGCCTGGAAGACGATGGGCCACAACCGCTTGCGGGACTGATGGAGAAGATTGGCGCGTCGCAGACGCCCATCCGGGCAGCGCTGATGAGTCTGCGAGACGCAGAGCTGATTCCGAACACGCGCTGGATTGAAGTCCTCCCGGAGCAGCTCTCAACCGAGACCCTGAGTCGCATCGGCGCAACCCCGCAGACGCTGCGGTTTCGCTTCGAGCGCGGTGCCCAGATCAAGTCGCCCGATCTCCTGCTCGATCGCGTACGTTCGCTGCTGCAGCCAGTCGGCCCCGCTGAGTGGCGCGAGTTTGCCCTCTCCGGCGTACCCGTCGCGCAGATGGATGTGCCCTCGCTCAATCTTGTCGGCACGCCACGGCTCGATCTCGTCGCGCATCTCGGCCGCGATGTCGACTCCTTCGACCCGGATCTGGTGCGCTGGCTGGACGACGGCCTCGAACCCGAGAGCAATGTACTGGCACCGGCGCCCGTGGTGATCACCGTGGTCCGCGCCAAGCAGGTATTCACACGAGACTTGGGTGACCCCTTGGTCCGATGTGCCCGCCCAATGGACGTGCTGCTGTCGCTGCTCGACCTCGGCTTGCGCGACCAGGCGATCCAGTACGCGAAAGCCATGCGCGCATGAACCGTCCGCTTGTTGCGCTGGACGCCGAAGCCTTGCTGCGCCGCGTAGCCGAACGTGTCCCGGACTCACTGCGCGCCAATATCGTCGTGATCGGCAGCATCGCCACGGCGTGGGCTTTCCGCGATGTGGCGCGGACCGCGATGGTGGCAACAAAGGACATCGATTTGTTGCTGCAGCCTTCGATCGATGCCGTGTCCACGGCCGAGGCGCTGGGAGCACAGCTGCTGTCGGAAGGATGGACACCGCGCTTTCCGAACGATGCCAAACCCGGAACATCCTCAACGCTCGACCGGGATCTACCGGCGCTGCGACTGACACCTCCCGACGACCAAGGAGGATGGTTCGTCGAACTCTTGGCCGAGCCACCCGCCTCCCAGATAGAACGGAAGCACTGGCGTCGATTCAGCACGCCACAAGGCGATTTCGGATTACCCAGCTTCCGCTTCATGCGCGTCGCCATCCATGCCGCACCCGAAGCCATGCTCGGTCTGCGCGCTGCCGAGCCCGCCTGCATGGCGCTCGCGCACTTGCTGGAACATGCCGACCCCGATCGCACACCGATCTCCGGCTTGCCCGGCAACCCGCCGCGTTTCGTCAAGGATGTCGGTCGTGCCGTGGCGCTTTGGTGGTTGGCGAATCAGCAGTCGCCGCTGGCGCCAACACGCTGGGCGCAGCAATGGGCGAACGCATTGATCGAGACCTTCCCAAACCGCAGTGACGAACTTCTGACAGGTGCCGGTCGCGCCCTGAGTGCCGTGGAGCCCTACCTGCGGGATGCCCACCAGATCGCCGTAACCAGCGTGCTCGCGCCGCACGCGACACCTCTTGAAGCGTACCGTCGGGCACTCGCCGGCATGACACGAGTGCTGGAAAACCCCACCATGCGTGCTGGGCTCGCCTCGGGGATAAACAATGAGATTTGAGGTCTACTGCGACGAGGCGAATCCGGATGTTCTGACCTCCGCGAGCCAACGCGCGCGATACCTGATGCTCGGTAGCCTCTGGGTGCATGCCGAGCTGCGTGGTGAGATCAAGTCCAGGGTGCTTACCTTGCGCCAGCGCCACGCAGCATGGGGCGAGATGAAGTGGAACAATCTGTCACCGAAAAAGATGTGGCCGCTGATTAGCTACGCGGGTTCAGCGGCCGAAACCTCGACACGTTCACTGCCGATGGGCAGTCAACTCGGTTCCGAAGTCTATCTGAATCGGAATGCCGTTCCAGCGAGAAGGCGATTGAGGAGCGCAGACACCCGCGGGCCTGGTCGGCGCGGGGCCACAGCGGACGCACGAAAGCGAGTAGCAACAAGCTCCACCTTTGGCCAACTGCTTCGCCTGATTCACCAGGTCGTAGGCAGTGCTGGCAACAGACAGGGGGCGACCCTTCGCGTTGGCCGAACGGAAGCTGGCCAGACAGTGCGTGGGTGGCCCCAATGACGGCAACGACCCAGATCATGACCGAAGCCGACACCTGTCGGGAACTGGTCACGCCCAAGCTGGTGGATGCCGGATGGGGCAATGCGCCCCACGTGATCGGCGAGCAGCGCACCTTCACCAATGGTCGCATCATCGTCATGGGCGGTCGCGTGCGCCGAGGCAAGCAGAAGCGTGCCGACTACCTACTCTACTACCGGCGCGACTACCCATTGGCCGTCGTGGAAGCGAAGGAGTTGGGACTGCCAGCGGAATCCGGTGTGCAGCAGGCCAAGGACTACGCCGAGATCCTCGGCCTGAAATTCGCCTATTCCACCAACGGTCACCGAATCATCGAGATCGACTACACCACCGGCACCGAGCGTGAAGTGGAGCGCTTCGCCACGCCCGCCGAACTCTGGCAGCGCCTGACAGCCGCTGCGGCACTGCCCGATCCGGCCACGCCGCACCTGCTCGAACCCTTCAACCTAGTCTCGGGAAAGGTGCCGCGTTACTACCAACAGATTGCGATCAACCGCGTGATCGAGGCCATTCTGCTCGGCCAAAAGCGCGTGCTCGCCACACTGGCCACCGGCACCGGCAAGACCTGCGTCGCGTTTCAGCTCTGCTGGAAGCTGTGGAACAGCCGCTGGAACCGCACAGGCGAGTTCCGCAGGCCGAAGATCCTGTTTCTCGCCGATCGCAACCTCCTGGTCGATGACCCGATGGCCAAGATGTTCGCGCCGTTCGGCGACGCCCGCCACAAGATCGCCAGTGGCGACGTGAGTCAGAGCCGAGACATGTACTTTGGCATCTATCAGGCGCTGTCCACCGCCAACGAAGAAGTGTTCCGCCAGTACCGGACGGACTTCTTCGATCTGATCATCATCGACGAATGCCATCGCGGCTCCAGCCGCAACGACAGCAACTGGCGTGCGGTACTCGACTACTTCTCGCCGGCCGTGCAGTTCGGCATGACGGCCACGCCGTTGCGCGAGGAATCCCGCGACAGCTACGAGTACTTCGACAACCCGGTCTACACCTACAGCCTGCGCCAGGGCATCGAGGATGGCTTTCTCGCGCCCTATCGGGTTCATCGCGTAATCACCACGGTGGATGCCGCCGGCTGGCGTCCGTCGAAGGACGAACTTGACCGCTTCGGCCGCCCAGTGCCGGACGACGAGTACCAGACCAAGGATTTCGAGCGTGTCATCGCACTGCGGGCGCGCACCAAGGCGATTGCAAAGCACCTTGCCGACTTCCTCAAGGGTACCGACCGCTTCGCCAAGACCATCGTGTTCTGCGTCGACCAGGAGCACGCTGCCGAAATGCGTCAGGAGCTTGTCAACCTCAACAGCGATCTGGTCAAGCAATACCCCGACTACGTCTGCCGCGTTACCGCCGACGAAGGCGCCATTGGCCTCACCCACCTCGCGCACTTCCAGGACGTCGACAAACCCACGCCGGTGATCCTGACCACCTCGCAACTATTGACCACCGGCGTCGACGCCGAGATGGTCAAGAACGTGGTGCTGGCGCGCGTGGTCGGCTCCCGCTCTGAGTTCAAGCAAATCATAGGGCGCGGCACGCGGCTGAAGGTCGATTACGGCAAGGAATACTTCAACATCATTGACTTCACCGGCACTGCTACCCAGCACTTTGCCGATCCGGATTTCGATGGCGAACCCGCACGTATCGAGGAGGTGACCATCGACGATGCCGGTGAAACCATCGATACCGTCGTCGAAACGCCGCTCGGTGTTGAAGAGCCGCCGGCCGACTACACGGTCGAAACCACTGAAGTTGACGAAGGTACGGGTGAAATCCTGACCGAACCGCCTGAGGATCCGCGCAAGTTCTACGTCGACGGTGGCGAGGTCGAAGTCATTGGCCATCTGGTCTATGACCTCGACACCGACGGCAAAAAACTTCAGGTGGTCAAGTACACCGAATATTCGGGCCGCACGGTTCGCACGCTGTATCCAACTCGCGAAACGCTGCGATCAGCCTGGGCCAACCCCGATACCCGCGCCGAAGTGCTGCGTGAACTGACGGAACGCGGCATCAGCTTCGAGGAACTTGCCGCGAGTGCCGATCAGCCCGACGCCGACCCTTTCGATCTGCTCTGTCATCTGGCCTGGAACGCGCCGCTGCGCACTCGCCGCCAGCGCGCCGAGCAGGCCAGGAAACTGGCGCAGGACCAGTTCGGCCAATACGGCGACACGGCCCGCGAGATCCTTGCGCTGCTGCTCGACACCTACATCGAGCGCGGCATCATCCAGTTCAACACCCTGTCTGAGCTGATGAAGGTGCAACCCTTCGACCGCTTCGGAAGCCCGTCCGAAATTGCTACGCGTCATTTCGGCGGCATCCTGCCCTTCAAGGAAGCCGTCTCGCGTCTGCAGACGGCTCTCTACCAATGACGAGACTCTCCTGAATGCCCGCGACCGAGAAGAATCAAAGAAACAAACGCGCCAAGTCGCCACTGACCACGCGCGACAACCTGTCGGCGCTGATCGGCAGCGCCCGCAAGATTCTGCGCAAGGACAAGGGGCTCAACGGCGACGTCGACCGCCTGCCGCTGCTTACCTGGGTGATGTTCCTCAAGTTCCTTGACGATCTCGAAGTGGTGCATGCACAGGAGGCTGAACTCGACGGCAAGCCCTATCACCCCATCATCGAAGCACCCTATCGCTGGCGCGACTGGGCTGCGCGCGAAGATGGCGTTTCCGGCGACGAACTGCTGGCCTTTATCAACCAGGACGAATGCCACCGCGCCGACGGCTCACGCGGCGCGGGCCTATTTGCCTATTTGCGTGGGCTGGCTGGTAGCGGCGAAAAAGGCAGCCAGCGCGAAGTCATCGCCAACGTGTTTCGAGGCGTGCAGAACCGCATGGTCAGCGGTTATCTACTGCGCGACATCATCAACAAGGTCAACGGCATTCACTTCAGCAGCAGCGAAGAGATCCACACACTCTCACATCTGTATGAATCGATGCTGCGCGAAATGCGCGACGCCGCCGGCGACTCGGGCGAGTTCTACACCCCGCGCCCGGTGGTGCGCTTCATGGTGCAGGTCAGCAACCCCCGGCTTGGTGAAACCGTGCTCGACCCGGCCTGCGGCACCGGTGGCTTTCTGGTCGAGGCCTACGACCACATTGCCCAGCAGGTGACCAATCCGGACGAGCGCCGCAGCCTGCAACGCGACACCCTGTTCGGCCAGGAGGCCAAGCCCCTGCCCTACATGCTGGCGCAGATGAACCTGCTGCTGCACGGTCTGGAGGCGCCGCAAATCGCCTACGGCAACACTCTGGAGCGGCGCATCACTGAGATCGGCCACAGCGAGCGCGTGGACGTGATCCTCACCAACCCGCCCTTCGGCGGTGAGGAGGAAGCCGGCATCAAGGCCAACTTCCCAGCCAACATGCAGACAGCAGAAACCGCGCTGCTGTTTCTGCAGTACATCATGCGCAAGCTGCGCGTTGCCGGTCATGGCGCCGATCAGGGCGGTCGTGCCGCGGTCGTCGTGCCCAACGGCACCCTGTTCGGCGATGGCATCAGCGCCGCCATCAAGGAGGAGATGCTCAAGGAGTTCCGGCTGCACACGATCGTGCGCCTGCCGCAGGGTGTGTTCGCGCCCTATACCGACATCCCGGCCAACCTGCTGTTCTTCCAACGCGGCGGCCCTACCGACGACATCTGGTTCTACGAGCTGCCCCAGCCTGAGGGCCGCAAGAAGTACAGCAAGACGGCGCCGATGCCCTTCGAGGCCTTCCAGCCAGTAATCGACTGGTGGCACAGCCGCGTGGAAGGCCCGCAGGCGTGGCGCTTGGATTTTTCAGCGAAGCGAACGGCCGCCATCGACGCCGCCACGCCACACTGGCAGCGGGCCGAGGCCGAACGCGCCAGCGCGCTGGCGTTGGGCAAGCCGATGCGTGAGCTGGAACAGGCCATCAGCAACACCGCCAACGGCGACAAGGCCGCGCTGCAAGTGCAGTTGCGCGAGCTCAAGGCTCTTCAGCAGACCCATGAAGCGGCGGGCAAGACCGCGCAGGCCGAGGGCGACGCGCTTTACTGGCCGATCTACAACCTGGACCTCAAGAACCCGCATGCCGCCGAAGGGCTGGAGCACGCCGATCCGAAGGACCTGGTCACCGCCATGCGCGCGGGCGAAGAAGATGTGCTGCGCCTGCTCGGGGAAATCGAGGCGCTGGTACTCGGCCACGATTTGCAGCGCGTCCAATGAGTACAGCGCTCCGAGTGCAACTGGGCAAGAGCAGTGGCACGCCGTACCTGCCACTCGGGGAGATCGCCCCTCTGGTTCGGCGAGAGGTACAAATCGACCCGGACGAAATCTATACGGAACTGGGCGTGCGCAGCTTCAACAAGGGCACGTTTCACCGGCGTCGCGTAAAGGGCGCGGAGTTCAACTGGCAAGCTCTGAACCGCATTCGCGCCGGCGATCTGGTGTTCAGCAACATCATGGCTTGGGAGGGGGCCGTCGCGATTGCAGCGCCCGTTGACGATGGCTGCGTCGGCAACCATCGAATGCTCACCTGTGAGTGCGACCCGCAGCGTGTACTGCCGGCGTTCGTCGCAGAGTACTTCAAGACGCCTGAGGGGATGAGCAAGCTCGTCGCGGCGTCAACGGGCACTGTGGCTCGCAACAGAACGCTAACGTCGCCGGCACTTTCCAGGCTTACGGTGCCCGTTCCTCCGCTCGAATGTCAGCAAGCCATCGTGCTCTGCCTCGACACGCTGGCCAACAAGGTGCGGCAGGTAAACGAGCACCTTGACGCCATCGAGCACGACGCCGACCGACTGCTCGCCGTGCGCTTTCGTGACGCGATTGCCGGTGCGCCTGTGCGGCCGATGGCCGAGGTGGCGCCATTGGTGCGGCGGGAAATTGTCATTGATCCAGGAGCCAGCTACACCGAGCTGGGTATCCGCAGCTTTTTCAAGGGCACGTTTCAGCGCCGCACGATGGAAGGTGCCGGCTACTCCTGGCAAAACCTCTTTACGATCAGAGAGGGCGACCTGATCTTCAGCAACATCATGGCGTGGGAGCAAGCCATCGCCATTGCAAAGCACGAGGATGATGGTTGCGTTGGTAATCATCGAATGCTGACCTGCGAGGCGGCCGCCGTTAAGGCAGTCGCCAGTTTCCTCTATTACTACTTCACCACGGCCGAGGGCTTTGCAAAGATCGATGCTGCTTCGCCCGGTACGGCTGCGCGAAACAAGACGCTAAAAGCCCCAGACTTGATGGCGATTGAGGTTCCGATCCCTTCCCTCGCCACGCAGCGAACTTTCGATGCCTTGCAAGCCAAAGTGGCAGAACTCAAAGCCCGCCACGTCACCATCCGCCAAGCCAACGAAGCACTGATCCCGGCGACGCTGGAACGCGTGTTCTCATGACCGGATTGGGAGGGTAGAGCCAGATGAAAGTCGTTCAGCTGAGAATCAACGGGTTCCGGGGCGTTCGTTCAGCAGATATCGCGCTGGGTGATCATTCGGTTCTTGTCGGTCCCAACAATTCCGGCAAGACCACGATCATCGAAGCGCTGGCGCTCCTGTTCGGGCGCGATCGGCTGGTCCGCCGCCTGACCGAGCATGATTTTCATGGCAGCGCGCCCAATGAAACTTCCCGGATCCTTTGCATCGCCACCGTGACGGGCTTTGCGCCCAACGATCCCCACCATCATTCGTCTTGGTTCAGCCCCGAACGCGGCGTCGAGAAATGGTTCGACCCAAAGGCCATGACGTTGAACGCCGCGCTGGACGCGCATCATACCGATCTGGCCGTGCAGATCGGTTTTGCTGCGCGTTTTGATTTGGACGAACTGGAAGCTGAAACGCTTCGCTTCTTCGTAGATGACGAGGCTACGCTGGGTGATCCGTTCGCGGAAGATGCGCACCTGCGCACGATCCACACTAAGGTGCTCCAAGAGCTGGGCTTCTTTCTAGTTCCCGCCTCGCGCACGTGGGACCGCTGGATTTCCTTTTCGTCGGAGCTATTCCGCCGCGTGGTGGCGACCCTCGGGGGTATGCCTGCGGCAGCCGTGCGAGCAGAGCGGCAGAGACTCTGGGATCCGCCGGAAGGCACGCTGCTCGAAGACCAGGATGGGCTTGCCCAAATCGTCGGCTCGACCAATGGCGAGTTGCGCGCGCTCATGGCCAGCGCCCCAAAACTCCAACTGCGCCTGACTTCGACCGACAGCGACTCTGTCCTCGAAAGCATCGTGCCGCACTTCTTTCAGGGGGAAGGGCCTTGCCTTCCCTCGCGACGACATGGCACTGGCCTCGTCTCCCTTCAAAGCCTTCTCTTGCTTATGCAATTTGGGAAGGCCCGCGCTGAATCGGGGAAGTCTTTCGTACTGGCGGTCGAGGAGCCGGAACTTCATATTCAGCCCTCGCAACAGAAGCGGCTGGTCAACCGCCTCAATGCACTGTGCGACCAAACGATTGTCACGACGCATTCTCCTATCGTGGCTGCGATGTTTCCTGCCCCCAATACGCTGTTTATCGAGACACGCGAGGGCGCGTTGAGCGCCAAGCCGCTGATGAACGCGATGCCAGCACAGCCGACCAACCACCAGCAGCACTTGCTCTACGCATGGCGGCAGAAGCTGGTGGCCGCAATGATGCACGAATGCGTACTGATCCCCGAAGGCGTTTCGGACGTGGCATGGCTCGAGGCCCTGCAAACCGCTCTTGAGCAGCATCAGGGTTGGGATAACGAACAAACAAATACACCGCTTCTCTCGACCTTCGTTGGCATCGTGCCGACCATCGACGCCAAGATTGCCGACACCTTCGCGTTGGTCAGCGCCGTTCACGCTCGGCCCTGCATTCTCGTGGACGGGGACAACGATGGGCGCGGCTACTTCGATGCGGTAAAGGCCAGCAATCCGCCGCCGCGCTGCGTCGTGTTCTGGCCGCAGGGCTGGGCGATGGAGCATGTGGTTTCATGGATCGCGGGCGCGGATGAGGCCGCGATGCTCACGGCGTTGGGAACAGCACTCGGTCAGGTTCTCGCCGACCGTCCGACGCTCACCGCCCACTTGCTCACCCAGAAATCCTACGCGCCGACCCATCAAAGCACCGTCGTCACGCTCATGGAGAATGCGAGCTGCCGGGGACGCGCTGCGCAGTTGCTCAACTCTCTGTGCGACGTACTGCGGGATCCCGCAAATGCCAACTCGCAGCTCTTTGCGCGCATCCCGGCGGATTCGACCGCCGACATGCACGTTTTCAGGTTCGTGCCTACATGACGTTCGATTTTTTCGAGGGCGCGGCGGGCACGGGCAAGACCCACAATCTCGTGGGTCGTGCCGGAGAGATCGTTGGGGAGGGCGCGCTGGGCGAAGGCCATAAGCTGTTGGCGCTGACCTTCATGAACGGTGCGCGCCGCAGGCTGGATGCCCGCCTTGGCGAGAACCCGGTGTTCCGCCGGCGCTTTGATTGTCTGACCTTCGATGTGTTCGCCCGGACACTGGCCGCGCGCCGCCGAAGCCTGATTACGCAGGCGATGAAAGCGCAGGCCGACGCTCTGAGCGAATTTGACGGGCCGTGTTCGTTGGCGGCGGCGCTCTTGGAACAAGAAGCCGTCCGGCAGTGGGTGGCGCGGAGCTTCCCGCTGATTCTGGTCGATGAAGCGCAAGACCTCGATGAACACCGCCTGCACATCCTTCAAGGGCTCGCGCCATCCTGCCGGATCATGGCGGCGGCGGACGCTTTTCAATGCCTTCACAACGGACGTGATACCGCGCCCCTCATGGGCTGGCTTGGAGCCGCGGGACAAACCCACCGTCTCACGCAAGTTCGGCGCACAACACAGCAAGGGCTTCTCGCCGCCGCGATCGCCGTGCGCGAAGGCCGGGATGTGAGAACGGTTCTTACAGCCCGGACCGCTCAGACCGGGACTTCGTGGAGTGGTGCGGGTTTCAGACTCGTAGAAGCGTCGATCAGAAACAATAACTCCGGCCTCTTGGCATGGGCGATTGCCAATGACATGAATCAACGGCAAGGGTCGGTCGTTATTCTTACTCCTGACGCCAATCATCAGGTTATTCGCGCGGCGCTTCAAACTGTGCAGACAAGACAGCATGTCTATAAAAGGAGCGGAGTGACTTTCGGGCCGTACCCGCTTACATGGGATCGTCTCGACAACGAAGAAACCGACGCCTTGCTCGCCGATATCGCCCTGCCGGAAACGGCTTCCTGCGCCGATCTTCGCGTGCTTCTCATGCCGTTGGCCGGACACGCCCCAATCGCGCAGGCCATCTACCGCATCGATCGCTTGCGTAGGGCGCACGGGCAAGCAGTCTTCACCGCCGCGCAAGTCACCGAACTCGTCCGGGTGGCCGTGCGCAACCAGTCGCGTCTGGGCTTCCGGCAGCAGCGCGGCCATCTTGCCATGACGATCCAGCGCGCCAAGAACCGTGAGTTTCCGAATGTCATCGTTCTTTGGCCGCACACCGCTACAGGCAGCGCGGAGCATTTGCGAAGGCTACTCTACAACGCCATCACGCGCGCGCAAAACCATTGCACCGTAATCGTCCTCGGACAGAACCGACTGCATGCCCCGCCGTTTGCTCCAGCGTGAGCCCCTCGACACTTTCAGACGGAGGCCAAGCGCCAAATGTCGTAGTGGTCAGCCACCGCACTGCTCCCGAAGCCCAGCATGCCGTGTTCTTGGCACTCTCGCACCGGCTCCTGGCGCTGACGACCAAGAGACGACTCCTGCCCTCAACCGCCCGGTGGATTGCGACACCATGCACATTGGACGCATGAGTGTCGTTGGCCATGGTGCTCCCAACGCCATTGCATCACGCCAGTCCGCGCAGGAAATCGATGACCGCCCGCGATGAACTGTCGACGCTACGCGCCGAGAACGAGCGCTTGGCTAGGCTGCTCGATGTCCACGGCATCCAGTGGCGTGCGTCGACCGCAGCTTCGCCATTGCAGTCCGAGTCGTCCCGGCTGACAACCGAACAGAAGATCGCGCTCTTCCGCCGCCTCTTTCGCGGTCGCCTCGATGTGTACCCCGTGCGCTGGGAGAGCAAGACCACCGGCAAGTCGGGCTACGCACCGGCGTGCGCCAATGACCGATTCGCACGCGATGCAGATCTGCAGGGCGACGCTGTCCGAAGGGCCAGAACGGTGGCTGGCCCGAGTGGAGGGCGCACCGAGGTCTGCGAGAAGCCCCGCATCAAGTGTTCCGACTGTGGCCATCGGCTGCTGATTCCCGTGTCGGACGCGGTGATCTTCAATCACCTGGCCGGGAAGCAGACGGTGGGCGTCTATCCGCTGCTGGAAGATGACAGCTGCCACTTCCTCGCCGTCGACTTCGACGAAGCTGAGTGGCGGGAGGACGCTCGGGCCTTCATGGACTCCTGCGCCCACCTGGGTGTGCCGGCGGCGATGGAGATCTCGCGCTCCGGCCAAGGTGCGCACGTCTGGGTGTTCTTCGCCGGCGATGTGGCGGCGCGCGATGCTCGCCGCCTCGGCACGGCAATCATCAGCCACACCTGCGCGCGCACGCGACAGCTCAAGCTCGACTCATACGACCGGCTGTTCCCGAACCAGGACACCATGCCCAAGGGAGGCTTCGGCAACCTGATCGCCCTGCCGCTGCAGAAAGGGCCGCGGGAGAATGGCTTCAGTGTGTTCGTGGATTCACAGCTGCAGCCCTATCCTGACCAGTGGGCGTTCCTGGCATCCATCCAGGCGATGGCGGCGCACGACATCGAGCCGACGATTCTGCGCGCAATCGGTGGAACCCATCCACTCGATGTCACCTTCATCGAAGACGAAGACCTGAGCACACCGTGGAAACGGAAAGGCGGATTGGCCAACCGGCTGGCTAGCCCGATGCCGAAGTCGCTGACCGTGACGCTGGCAAACCTGATCTATTTCGAGAAGACCCAGTTGCCGCAGGCGCTGGCCAATCGCCTGATCCGACTGGCCGCGTTCCAGAATCCCGAGTTCTATCGCGCCCAAGCGATGCGAATGTCGGTGTGGGACAAGCCGCGGGTGATCGGGTGTGCAGAGAATTTCCCGCAGCACATCGGCCTGCCGCGTGGCTGCCTGGACGCCGCGCTCGCTCTGCTCCGTGAGAACGGCGTTGCTGCTGACCTCAATGACGAGCGTTTTCCGGGTCGCCCGCTGGAAGTGAGCTTCGTGGGCACGCTGCGGGACGATCAGATAGCCGCCGCCGATGCCATGCTCGTCCACGACGCTGGCGTGCTGTGCGCACCTACCGCCTTCGGAAAGACCGTCACGGCCGCCGCAATCATTGCGCTGCGGCGTGTCAACACCCTGGTGCTCGTGCACCGCACCGAGCTGCTCAAGCAGTGGCAGGAGCGCCTGCAGGCCTTCCTGGGGGTCGGCAAGGCAGTCATCGGCACCATCGGTGGCGGCAAGTCCAAACCGACCGGCAACATCGACATCGCAGTGATGCAGTCGGTCTCGCGGCAGGGCGAGATCAATCCGCTGGTCGAGGATTACGGCCAGATCATCGTGGATGAGTGCCATCACGTTGGCGCCGTTTCCTTCGACGCCATCTTGAGGCGGACGAAGGCCAGGTACGTGCTGGGCCTGACGGCAACGCCCATCCGCCGCGATGGTCAGCAACCGATCATCTTCATGCAGTGTGGGTCGATTCGGCACACGGCCTCCACGCCAGCGGGCGCGCCCCGCGAGTTGGAGGTGACTCCTTGTTTCCGCGATGCGCACATCGATCTGCTTGCCGATGCGGGGATCCAGGAGGTGTTCCGACGCCTGGCAACGGATGCCGTGCGCACCCAGGCCGTCGCGGCGGCTGTCAGGGAGGCTTTCGCCCTGGGTCGGAAGGTGCTGCTGCTCACCGAACGCACCGAGCACCTCGACGCAATCAAGGATGCACTGGCTGATCTGGATCCGGTGCCCTTGCTGCTGCACGGACGGATGTCGAAGAAGCAGCGCGCAGCGCTCCTCGCCGAGCTAAACGCGCTGGCGCCCGATGCACCCCGCGTTCTTCTAGCCACCGGCAAGCTTGTGGGCGAAGGCTTTGATCACCCGGCGATGGACACGCTGGTGTTGGCCATGCCGATTTCCTGGAAGGGCACGTTGCAGCAGTACGCCGGCCGCCTGCACCGCGAACATGCCACCAAGACCGACGTGAGGATCTTCGATTTCGTTGACACCGGCCATCCAGCGCTGCTGCGCATGTGGGACAAGCGGCGGCGGGGGTATCGGGCCATGGGCTATCGGATCATTTCGCCGGACGAGAGCCCCTTGCTCTAGTCCGCGACGACGACATAAACGCCTAGCCTTCGCTCAAGGCTTTGGGATCAATACCTTGGAAGACCGGTTCGAGTCCTCTCCTGGGCACCAACACACTGAAGCCCCGGCCAAGGCCGGGGC
>CAZZPH010000018.1:0-18672 GCA_964655725.1 uncultured Hyphomicrobium sp. | reverse complement strand
GTACAAGGTCGTCGGCATCGGCCTGGCCGCCCGCAAGACCCAGCGCAAAGCGCCGGAGCCTTGGCATGAGGGCCACGATCTCTCGCCGCAGGGCGGTGTTGTCTGTCATTCAGCATATCTCCCACACAACGAACGATCTTTCCCCTTTATTCCGTGGGGCATGATAAAAATGCAATTCCACATTGCCATCGGGAATGAAACCGAACCCGGCTGCGTTATCTGCTCGAACACGGAAGTCATAGCGGACAGTCACCATGCGCAAACATCGCGACACAGTTTCCCTTCATGCGCTTTTGCGCACAGGCCTCCTCGGCCCGCTTCGGCTGGCGATGCTGACCACGGTGATGCTTTCGCTGACAGCGACCGCGCCCAATGGCTTCCTCTTCCTGGGCATGCAGGCCAGTGCCCAGGCTGATCCAGGCGATCCGGTCGGGCGATGCTGCGGGACTTCGGGCGGCCATTGACGCCGACATCGGCCAGGGTATGGGATTCATCGGCGATGCCATTCTCCCGCGCCAGGATTAACGATGCTGTCTCATACGACCCGCCTTGAGTTCGGACGCGCTTTGTGATCACATTTGGCGTTCCTGCCGTCAGAGCTTGGCCGTTTCGCATCGCGTCTCGCGTTCAGGTCTTCTGAAATTCGTTCTCAATATCAGTTGGTTGTGCCCGGATTTGGTCCATGCGGATCCCCTTCCGGCACAGGTGCAGGGCCCCCCTGTTGGAACCGCAAGAAATTGCAGGTGTGATCATGAAGGCCGCCGACGAGACGTCTAGTGCCAACGGCGAACTGGGGTCCGGCGCCACGCCCCAGACCGTAAAAGACTGGTGCCGCGCGCATCGCATCGAAGAAGTCGACTGCGCAGTGCCTGATATTGCGGGTGTGGCGCGCGGCAAGACGATGCCGGTTGAGAAATTCGTCAAGCTTGAGCCCGTGCATCTGCCGATCTCGATCTTCCACCAGACGATCACCGGGGACTACGTCGGATTTGAAGACGATGGCGAGGAGCTTTACGCCGAGAGCGATCTGATGATGGTGCCGGATCTGTCGACGATCCGGCCAGCGCCATGGGCATCCAGTCCCACCGCCCAGGTCATTCATGACGCCACGACACAAGACGGCAGGCCGGTCGAAATCGCACCGCGCAGCGTGTTGAAGCGCGTGGTCGAACTCTATCACAAAGAGGGTTGGCTGCCGGTCGTCGCCCCTGAGCTCGAATTTTATCTGACGAAAACCAATCCCGATCCCGATTACCCGCTTGAGCCGCCGACGGGCCGCTCCGGCCGCAAGGGCTCGGGCCGTCAGGCCTACAGCCTCGGCGCGGTGGATGAGTACGATAAGATCGTGGACGACATCTACGAATTCGCCGAGCTGCAATATCTGAAGATCGACACCATCATTCAGGAGGGCGGTGCGGCCCAGCTCGAGATCAACCTCGTGCATGGCGATCCCGTCAACCTTGCCGACCAGGTCTTCCTGTTCAAGCGCACGATCCGCGAGGCGGCCTTCAAGCACAATTGCTACGCTACGTTCATGGCGAAGCCCTTGGAGCACCAGCCCGGCAGCGCCATGCATATTCATCAGTCGGTCGTGGACGCCAAGACGGGCAAGAACATCTTCACAGATTCCAAGGGCGAGCCGACCAAGCTGTTTTACTCTTTCCTCGCCGGCCAGCAGGTCTACCTTCCGCAGTCGATGTGCCTGTTCGCTCCTTACGTGAATTCCTATCGCCGCCTCGTGCCGGGCGGGGCAGCGCCGATCAATGTCGAATGGGGGCTCGACAACCGGTCAGCAGGTTTGCGAATCCCGGTCTCGGGGCCAGCCGCGCGGCGCGTTGAAAACCGTCTGCCCGGTTCTGACAGCAATCCGTATCTGGCGATCGCGGCCAGTCTTGCGTGCGGATATCTGGGGATGAAGAATAAGCTGGACCCGCGCGGTGCCGTAACAGGGAACGCTTACCGGAACGATCACCAGCTTCCGCGCGGCCTGCTCGAAGCGCTACTTGATTTCGAGGAAAGCAAAGAGATGCATGGCGTGCTGGGCAAGCGGTTCAGCCACGTCTACATGGACGTCAAGCGCTCGGAGTTCGAGGAATTCATGCGTGTGATTTCGCCCTGGGAGCGCGAGCACCTGCTGCTCAGTGTGTGATCTGGACGGACCTGACTTGGGGGCACGGCACGATGGGGAACGTGGAGGACGGGCGCACGCCGCAGAAGGTTCATGGTTTAGGTGACCCCGGGCCTACGAAGCCGCTTTCGCCGTTGCGCGCCTTGATCCCAATCGTGCCGTTGCTTGTCATTCTTACGTTCGGCTCGAACCTGTTGGGGCTGTGGTCGACGCCAGGGCAGCACGCCGCGCGCATCGAGCGCCAGGACGCGGCCATGCGTCAGCAAGAGGAGCAGACCCGTCGCAACGAAGCGGCCCGCGAGCGTGCGGGGCGTCCTGAGCCGCCGCCGTCAGGTCCCGATGGACAGCCAGCACGGGAGCGATCTGTGGAACC
The DNA here is from genome assembly GCA_964655725.1 of uncultured Hyphomicrobium sp. Taxonomy (GTDB): domain Bacteria; phylum Pseudomonadota; class Alphaproteobacteria; order Rhizobiales; family Hyphomicrobiaceae; genus JAGVSR01. The sequence continues at coordinate 16,171 of CAZZPH010000018.1, read as the reverse complement.
CCAGGACTGGCTTAAGGATGCCATGGCGCGACTGGAGCGGTTGCGCCAGCAGCAGGAGGAGCCGCTCGCCCGCGGCCCGTTGCCGGCTCCGCGGCCGGCCGAACCGGTCCCCGAGCGAAATGGCGGCGGCGAGATGCCCATACCGTTCGATCCGGCTTTCGTGGTGGCTATGCTGCCGCAGGCCGACGTGGAGAATGGCGCGCGATCGTTCAGGATGTGCAGGGCCTGCCATGCCAACGAGAAAGGGGCATCGAGCTTCATTGGACCCAATCTGTGGGACATCGTGGGCCGCCCGAAAGCCAAGGCACGGGATTTTCAGTATTCTCCCGTTTTAGCCGGAATGGGTGGTGTGTGGACACACGAAGATCTCGCGGCGTTTCTCCATAGTCCGCGGGCGTTTGCGCCTGGCACCAAGATGGCCTTTGCTGGAGTGCCAGACCCCAAACGCATCGCCGATCTGATCGCCTACCTGTCCACGCTGACCGATGCCGGACGGCGGGGTCTGGGCGAGGACGCCTTCGGCGCGGACCGCCTGAGGGGGCGCTGATCGCCGTTTGCCAGCAATCCTGGCTAGAACGTGGCGCTGAGGCCACCGAGGTTGGAGCGCTCCAATCTCAGCGAACGCCCGTAGGCCTCCAGGATCTCCTCGGTGATTGCAAGGCCGAGCCCTGCTCCCTGCTCGTCGAGCCGCTTGCCACGTTCGACAATCACCGCTGTCAGCGTATCGGGCACACCGGGGCCGTCGTCCTCGATGGTGACTGGGCCTGAGCGGGAGACCGTGATGCGGATTTCGGAGCGCGCATGCCGGGCGGCGTTATCCAGGAGGTTGCCCAGCACTTCGGCCAGATCAGCTTTTTCCATGGCAATTGTCGCGCCCTCGTCGACCTGCAAGCTGAATTCGAGCGTGCGTCCGCGCGGAGTCCGGTTTTGTATCGAGACCAGGGTCTCGACTAGAGGACGAAGCGCGACATCCGGGGGAGGGCCAAGCGTGCCAGGTTGGCGCAGTCGTGCGCGGGCAAGTTCGCGTTCCACATGGCGCCGCATGGTCTCAGCGACTTCTCCGATCCGCGTTGCCATCTCGTGTTCGCCACTGTGCTCCAGCATTTCGATGTCGCTGGCGAGAGCTGCCAACGGAGTCTTCAGGCCATGGGCGAGATCGGCGGCCCGGCCGCGGGCCTTTTCCAGCTGGCGATCCTGCATGTCGAGCAGGCTGTTGATCTCGTCCACGAGTGGGGCGATTTCCTCTGGTGCAGGTTCCCTGATGCGGGTTGCCGCTCCCGTGCGAATGCGGACGATGGCGGACTTCAAGCCAGCCAGCGGGCTCAGGCCAACGCTGATCTGCACCCACATGGCAGCGGCCAGTGCCGCACCCAGGAGTGCTAGTGCCGGCACGAGGTCGCGTACGAATGACCGGCGCGCCGCCTCCACCTGGCGAAGATCGGCAGCAAAAGTGAGTCTGATGGGATGGGGCTGCGATCCGAATTCCAGAATGACGGTCTGCTCGACAGCAAGGAGCCGGCTGCTGCCCGGTCCCGAAATGACATGCTGGTGCATGTCACCAGGCTCCAGTTCGTCAGCGGGCAGTGGCAACGAGGAATCCCACAGCGATCGCGAACGCAGGACATCACCCTTGGCATTGCCGATCTGCCAGTAGAGCCCCGAAAGCGGGATCGAGAACCGCGGGTCGGTCGGTTCGACGCTCAATATGGGCCGCCCGACAGCGTCGACGTCGATTACAGCCAAGGTTCGGCGCAGGTCTGACTGCAATGTCTCGGCGAGGCTGCGCTGGAATTGTCGCTCGAAGAGATACTGAAGCCCCCAGCCCGCGAGCATCAGGGCGACAGCCAGTGCGGCAATACCCCCCATGATCAGCCGCAGGCGCAGGGAGCTCAGGGTCATGGAGTGTCCGTCTCGATGATGTAACCGAAGCCGCGGCGCGTGCGGATCAGTTCCGGGCCGATCTTGCGCCGGATGCGTGCAATCAGGGCTTCGATGGCATTGGAATCGGTCGAATCGGAAGCGCCGTGAATGTGTTCGCTGAGTTCAGCCTGCGATACCACATGCCCGCGCCGGTGCAGGAGATAGGCGAGTGCACGGTATTCGAGCGGGGCGAGTTCGACGGGGACACCATCCTTGCTCGCCTTCATGCGGCGCTCGTCGATTTCAATCTCGCCTGCGGTCAGGCGTGCGGATGCGCGCCCTGCAGATCGGCGCACCAGAGCGCGCACGCGTGCGATAAGTTCCTCCATACGGAACGGCTTGGGCAAATAGTCGTCGGCGCCGGCGTCGATCCCCTCGACCCGCTCGATCCAAGCGCCGCGGGCCGTCAGCGCGATAACGGGCATGCTCCGGCCCGCCTCACGCCATTTCTTGAGAACAGCGAGGCCATCCATGCTGGGCAGGCCGAGATCGAGGACGACCACGTCGAAGTCTTCCGTGTCGCCGCGAAACCACGCATCCTCTCCGTCATCGGCGTGTTCGACGACGAAACCGGCGGCCGAGAGCGCGCGACTCACGCCTTCGGCAATACGGTGGTCATCCTCGACAAGCAGTGCTCGCATCACTTCTTGCTCTTGACCTTCAGGATCTCGGCCGTGCGGGCGTCGATGTACACCTTGACGATACGTCCGCCTGGCCGCGCCACCTTCAGTTCATACACCCACAGGCCGTCCTCCCGCTCGACTTCGATGCCGACGATATCGCCATCGAGCTTGGGACCGACTGCGCTCAGCACGTCCGCCAGCGGCATGATCTCACCCGACCTCACCGCCTGCGTAAGTTCGTTGCGGTGGTCATCGTCGTCGTCGGCGAGCACGACGGGGCCCGCCTGGAGCGCCAAGCCAAGGCAGACGATCCCCGCCAGTCTTACAAAGCGCTGCATCGAACCTCCTGAAGGCTAGCGGACATTTCAGTGCTTATGGTGCGCCAGCGAAGATGACAGGAGGCTGACAGTGGACGTCAGGCACCGATCAGGGCGTTGCGCGCATTCTCCTCCCGTCGCCCCGTTTCCGAGGCGAGATCACAGTCCTTATCGAGGAGATCACACATGCGCACCAACTTCGTTGCAGCAGCAGCCCTTGTCAGCATGGTGCTTGCGCCATCCGCCTATGCCAGCAGCGGCGACATGAGATGCACGACCGCACCCAGGGAGACCTGGATGAAGATCGAAGACCTCGCCGCCAAGCTGACCGGGCAGGGCTACACGGTCCGTGAGATCGAGTTCGACGACGGTTGCGTGGAGGCGGAGGTCACTGAAGGGGGTGGGGCGAGGCTGGAACTCTACCTCGATCCGGTCAACGGAGACGTGGTCAAGCAGGAACGTAAAAACAAGAGCTGATGATGGGCGCGGGCCCGGCGTGGGCCTGCGTTACCCATGAACAGGCGGACTGTGTTCCGCCGAACCCAAATGGAGTTTCACAATGAAATACCGATCCGCAGTTCTTGCAGTCTTCGTTCTGCCGTTCGCCTTGGCTTCGGCGGTCAACGCCGCTGGCCTCGGAGAGCCGTGCACAACGGAACCGGAGGCCAAGTGGCAGTCCGTCGAGGCGATCGTGAAGGTCGTACGGGACCACGGTTACGAGGTCATGAAATCCAAAGTGAAGAACCGTTGTGTGGAAGTTTATGCGCGTGACAAGCAAGGCAACCGCGTCGAGTTCTTCATTGATCCCGTGACCGGAAATCCGGTTGGCCTCGATTGGAAGAACCCGCCGAAGGGCGGCGCGACATGAGCATGTTCTCCACCAGCCAAATGGCGGGCGCCTCGGATGCGCCCGCCACCGTCAAGGTGTGGGACCCCTTCGTGCGTGTCTTCCACTGGAGCCTCGTTATTCTGTTTACGGTCGCGTTTTTGACCGGAGACGAGATGGAGACAGTGCACATCTGGGCGGGCTATGCGATCGCGGGGCTCATTGTTATGCGGATCGCGTGGGGCTTCATCGGTCCCATGCACGCGCGGTTCTCCGATTTCGTTGCGGGCCCTGCAACAGTATGGGCTTTCATGAAGCAGTCGATGCGGCTCCAGGCGCCGCGCTATCTTGGCCACAATCCCGCCGGAGGTGCCATGGTGCTGGCGCTGCTCGCGATGCTGATAGGCCTTTCGGTGACGGGTATTCTCCTGACCACGGACGCATTTTGGGGGTCTAAGATCTTAGAGGAGGTTCATGAGGTCATGGCGAATATCACCCTGGCACTCGTCGGCCTGCATATCGTGGGCGTTATCCTAGCCAGCATCGAGCACGGCGAGAACCTCGTGAAGGCGATGTTCACCGGCCGCAAGAAGGTGCAATGACGGCAAGGATTTCGGGATCGGTCCCGGTCCAGCTTGTGCTCAGATGATCCGACCCAGGTTCAGTTATCCACAGGGTTCGTTAGACTCATTTGGAATGTAACGGTGGGCGCCTCGTTGTCGAACCAGCTGCGGCTATGATCGCTCGCGTTGTTCGGGTTTAGGTTTTGCGTCCCCGCTGTTGGGGCAGATCGTTGCCGTAAGTTGCCGCGTCCTGGAAGTCTCGCGTGTCCCTCGACGTGGCCAAATGCGGGAGCGGGCTCTTCAAGAGCCCGCTCCCGCTACATTTTTCTCCAGAATCCAGTATGCCCCACCCCGCGCGGTCAGAGGTGACCTGCGCTGCTGAAACATGTATAGGAGCGGGGACCTCACTTGTCCCTTTTATGAGCGTTTGACCGGGGTTGCGCCGATGGCGCGGCCGGTATTCTTTCGCGACAGATCGGCAAGTGAAGGCGGCGACCGCAACAGAGAGAGCGAACACGTGGCCGATGATACCGGCATTTTGGACGACGAAACGGGCAGGCCGCAGACGGCCCCGGCCGGCCAGTCTGCCATACACCCCGGAGCACAATCTGGTGCACAGTCGGGGGCTGCGACCGGTCGCGCGGACGCTGCTGCGGGTCAAGCCGGAGAGATCGCGCGCCGGCGCACGTTCGCCATCATCTCCCATCCCGACGCTGGTAAGACCACGCTGACGGAAAAGCTGCTATTGTTCGGCGGTGCGATCCAACTCGCCGGCCAAGTGAAGGCCAAGAAGGACAAGCAGACCACCCGCTCGGACTGGATGGCGATCGAGCGACAGCGCGGCATCTCGGTCGTGACGTCGGTGATGACATTCGAGTATGGCGGAGCAGTGCTCAACCTTCTCGACACACCGGGCCACGAGGACTTCTCCGACCAGACCTATCGCACCCTGACAGCGGTCGATAGCGCCATCATGGTCATTGATGCCGCCAAGGGCATCGAGAGCCGCACGCGCAAACTGTTCGAAATCTGCCGCCTGCGCGACATTCCCATCGTCACCTTCATCAACAAGCTCGATCGCGAGACCCAGGAGCCGCTGGAACTCCTGGACGAGATCGCCAATGTACTGGCCCTCGACACGGCACCGATGGTCTGGCCGATCGGGCGGGGACGCGAGTTCCGCGGGACCTATGACCTCTACGAGCCCCGCATCAACCTGCTCGAAGACGACAGGGGCTACCGGCCCGTGTCGGGACCTCAGGATCCCGTCTTCGATACGCTGCTTGAAGAACCGACGCTGTCGCACTGGCGTGAGGAGGTGGGGCTCGTCCACGAGGCATGCGGCAAGTTCGATCTCGATGCCTTCCGTCATGGCACGCTGACACCTGTTTTCTTCGGAAGCGCGCTCAGGAATTTCGGCGTGCGCGATCTCCTGGATGCTCTGATTGCCCATGCTCCGCCGCCGCGGAGTTTGCGTGCTGCGACCCGCATTGTTGAGGCCAACGAGCCGAAGATGACGGGTATCGTGTTCAAGATTCAGGCGAACATGGATCCAAATCACCGCGACCGCATGGCCTTCATGCGCGTGGTTTCGGGCAAGCTGACCCGTGGCATGCGCGTCAAGGTCGTGCGGACGGGCAAGACGATGGCGCTCTCCGCACCGCAGTTTTTCTTCGCTCAGGATCGATCACTGGCCGAGGAAGCCTATGCCGGCGACGTGGTGGGCATACCCAACCGCGGGCTCCTGCGCATTGGTGATGCGCTGACAGACGGGGAGGACATTACGTTCCTCGGTATTCCGAGCTTTGCGCCGGAGATCCTGCGCCGGGTACGCCTTGAGGATGCGATCCGCGCCAAGAAGCTGCGCGATGCGCTGATGGAGATGGCGGAGGAAGGGGTCGTTCAGGTGTTCAATCCGGTCGATGGGTCACAGCCGATCGTGGGTGTCATCGGCGCCCTGCAGCTCGACGTGCTCGCGGACCGGCTCGCCAACGAGTATAACCTTCCAATCGTCTTCGAGAGCTGCCCCTACGAGGTTGTGCGCTGGATTTCTTCCGACGATAAGGCAGCACTGGACGCCTTTTCGCAGAAGAACAAATCGGCCCTGGCGCTTGATCTCGATGGCGATCGCGTATTCCTTGCGCAGAGCCAGTTCAATCTGGGCTGGACGGCGGACAAATACCCAGCCATCCGCTTCACCGATATCAAGGTCAACGACGGCAGCGCGTTGGGTTAATGGGTGCTGCAACACTGACGCCGGCGTGCGGGCACCAATCCTTCGGATCAAGGGCCAGTCGCGCTCGCCTTTCAGGACATAGGGCCGCCGGCCGCCCATCGGCTAAGCCTTGGCACGCCCCGTCGATCGGAGAAACCGTACGGGGTCAGACCCCTAAGGAGGGGTCTGACCCCACATACCCCGTCCCCGTTGCACGGACCGGGCCAGGTGGCGCAGCGTGAGGTGCCAGGGCCAACCGAAGGAGGGAGCGGCTATGCGTCGAAGTCGCCTGCGGGCGTTGCTGGCGGACGGGAACGCCAGTATGGTGCGCCTCCGCGTGCGCCGGGCGCCGCCGGATGGGGCGTAGCCAAGTGGTAAGGCAACGGATTTTGATTCCGTCATGCGGAGGTTCGAACCCTCCCGCCCCAGCCAAATCCGTCAATGAGCCAGCAGAGAGCGTTTGGAGCCATACGTGGTTCTTGCGGACTTGATGTCGTCACCGAAGCCCGTTTAAAAGTGGAAGCCGGTGAGAAAGTGGGCGTCATGACGAGGCGATCTCGGAGATATCGTAGATGGACGACACCGCGTCGTGTGGTGGTCGCCATTCTGTGTCTTGCCGTCATTAATGCCATTTCGCTTCATGCGGCCTTCCACGCCGAGCATAATGCGTTCGGTCACGCCCACGGCACCCTTGATGCAGGGCAGGAAATCGCGGTCGCTGCAATGGACCCTGACAAACTGGTCCACTCTGATCACTCCGATCACTCCGATCACGCCGATCACGCGGACGACGACGGCTGGTCGGCGTTCCATAAGGCGTGCGATCATGCGCAGTGCTGTGTGACTTTCATTTTGCCGTCGAGCATGAACGCATCTCTGCCGTTGGCACTTCGTTGTCGTTTTCGCCCGTTGAACGAACTGCCAGCAGGGTTTTCCACTGCGACTTTGCAGCGTCCTCCGATCAACGTCCTCTGACGCTCCTTCGCCAGCCGAGTTCCGCGTGGGCTCGGCCACCGCAAGACGTTAGAGGCTTACTCACATGTTTCGAATCTCCTGCAACCGGCTTGCCGGGTTGCTCATATTGGCCGCTTTGGCCTTGGTGTCCCCGACTGTCCAGGCCGGCCCCGGTCACGATCACGGGCTCGAGCAGGCCGCAACGACCGGGCCCACCAGCCCTCGTGTCGTCGCCGTCTCCGAGAGCTATGAGCTTGTCGGTATCTTGAAGGACGGCGAGCTCACCCTGTACGTCGACCGGTTGGCCGACACTTTGCCGGTAACAGATGCCAAGGTCGAAATGACCGTCTCTGGCGAGACCGGCTTGGCGGCGTCGCAGCCGGACGGCACCTATGTGTTCAAGTCGCCGGTCCTCGCCAAGCACGGCGATCACGAAGTCATCGTCGCGATCGAGCATGGCGGGCGCAACGATCTCCTGCTCGGCATTTTGAAGATTGCGGCGAAGCAGGATCATACCGACCACCATCGCGACGACACCAAAGTGGTCGCGCCGACAGCACACGGTGAGAACAAGCCGCAGTCCAGTCTGCCCCGCACTCTTAAAGATTTGAGAGACGAACTCGTCGGTTCGCCGCTGCTTGCCGGGTTCGGTTTGGCCCTCGGCGTTTTGGTCGGGGCACTCGTGCGAGGGCGTACCGGCGTTGTACTCGGCGTGATGGGACTGGTCGCCGTTCTCGGCGGTGGCGTTGCCTGGGCAGGCCCCGGCCACGATCATGGCGAGGGCGGGTCATCCACTGCCCCGGGCGACGCCCCCCGGCGCTTGCCCGACGGCGAAATCTTCTTGCCAAAACCGACGCAGCGGCTGCTTGCCATCCGCACACGCGTGCTCGCCGACGAGACGGCGAGGAGCGCCGACCGGTTGATCGGCCGCATCATCCCCGATCCCAACCGTTCTGGCCTTGTGCAGAGCACCATTGGCGGGCGCATTCTGATTACGCCCGAGGGGCTGCCGACGTTGGGGCAGCGGGTGAAGAAGGGTCAGGTACTTGCGTATGTCGAGCCGGGGTTCGCGCCGATCGATGCGTCCGACGTACGCCAGACTGCGGGCGATCTCGCGCAGCGCATCGCCGTCCTGGACGCCCGCATCGCTCGCCAGAAGCGCCTTGTCGAAAAGGGTGTCGTCAATGCGGCCAGTCTGGAAGACCTGGAGATCGAGCGGCAAGGTTTGGACGCGCGGGTTAAGCAGCTTTCTAAGTCGCGCAGCGAAGGTGAAGCCCTGGTGGCACCCGTCGATGGCGTCATCGCCGAGGCTCGGATTGTCGCCGGCCAAGTTGTGACGACGGCCGATACCCTCTTCAACATCCTCGACCCGGGCAGCTTGTGGGTCGAGGCGATCTCGTTTGATCCGCGCATCGATCCGGCCGGCACGAAGGCGCGTGCCCGCACTCCGGATGGCGAGGTGTTTGCTCTCACCTTTATCGGCCGCAGCCGCGCCCTACAACAACAGGCAACCGTCCTGCAGTTCCGTGTCGACAAGCCGAGCGAGGCCTTGAACATCGGTAGCCCAGTCAAAGTGCTGATCGAAGGGGGGGATCCGTTCACCGGGCTCATCCTCCCGCGCAGCGCGATTGCTCAGGCGCCGAATGGGCAAGTGGTGGCATTCAAGCGGCTGGACCCTGAGCGCTATCTGCCGGTCGCCATCCGCACGACCGACGTTGATGGCGAGCGCGTACTCGCAAGCTCCGGCTTGATGGCGGGCGATCAAATCATCATCGAGGGCGCTGCCCTCGTGAACCAGATCCGCTGACGGGAGAGGCACCATGTTCAAGACATTGGTCGCGCTGAGCCTCAGCCAGCGCATGTTCGTAATCGCCGGATCCATGCTGCTGGCCGCCTATGGCACCTACCTGCTGCCGCGTCTGCCTGTCGATGTTTTTCCCGACCTTAACAGGCCGACGGTTACGCTGCTGACGGAAGCGGAGGGTTTTGCCCCACAGGAAGTCGAACAACTCGTCACCTATCCGCTGGAGACCGCCCTCAACGGCATGCCGGGCGTGATCCGGCTCCGGTCCGTGTCCAGCGTCGGGTTGTCCATCGTTTATGTCGAATTCGATTGGGCGACCGACATCTATCGCAACCGGCAACTGGTGGCGGAGCGACTGGCCTCGGTGGCAGCCCAATTGCCGCAAGGTGTGCAGCCGCAGATGGGGCCGATTTCGTCGATCATGGGCGAAATCATGTTGATTGCCATTACCGGGAAATCGGTCTCCGCCATGGAATTACGGGAGATCGCCGATTTCGTCATTCGGCCGCAGCTCTTGACCGTCGCTGGAATCGCGCAGGTGATCCCAATTGGCGGTGAGGTCCGCCAATACCGGGTCACGCCTGACCTCATCGCCATGCAGCGCCTCGACATCACGCCGAACATGATCGAGGAGGCCGTCCGTGGATTTGGCACCAATGCGGGCGGCGGCTTCATCGATCAGCATGCTCGCGAATATCTCATCCGCAATATCGGGCGTACCACGAGTCTGGACGATTTGAGGAACCTCGTCATTACGGTTCGAAGCGATCAGCCGATTCTGTTGCGTCAGGTAGCAAGCATCGATTTCGCCCCTCGCGTGAAGCGCGGTGATGCCGGCTACCAAGGTGAGAAAGCCGTCATCATCGGTGTGCAGAAGCAGCCCCAAGCCGACACGGTGTCGGTGACCCAGCAGCTTGAGGCAGCCCTCGACAAGCTTCAACGGACAATACCTGATGGCGTCACCGCCAATCGCGTGCAATTCCGGCAAGCGACGTTCATCGAGACCTCGATCAAGAACGTGAAATCCGTTCTCATCGAAGCCGCCGCCGTTGTCGCCCTGATCCTCATCCTGTTCCTGCTCGACTGGCGTGCCACGGTGATATCTCTCACGGCGATACCGATGTCGATTTTTGTCACGGTCGTCGTGTTCCATGCCTACGGGCTGTCGATCAACACCATGACGCTCGGCGGTATCGCCATTGCCATCGGAGAGCTCGTAGACGATGCGGTGGTCGGCGTGGAGAACGTCCTGCGCAGACTGAAGCTCAATGCGGCGTCACCTCATCCGCAGCCGCGGTTGACGGTGGTGCTCAACGCCAGCCACGAGGTGCGCTCGTCGATCGTCTACGCCACCACCATTGTCGTTCTGGTGTTCGTGCCCCTGTTCGCAATGCAGGGCCTTGAAGGCCAGCTATTCCGCCCATTGGGCGTGGCCTACATCGTCTCGATCCTGGCGAGCCTTCTCATCTCGGTGACGCTGACGCCGGTGATGTGCTATTATCTGCTGCGGACACCTCGAAGCGATGCGCATGACACTGGCCTCGTCCGCGTCCTCAAGCGCGGGAACCACGCGCTGCTCGGCGCCACGTTCGCTCATCCGCGCCTTGTGATCGGGGCTATCGTCACCGGCGTCATCGTCGCAGGATTGCTGGCTTTCCAGCTCCCCCGCTCCTTCCTCCCGGCCTTCAACGAAGGCACGATCCTGGTCTCCGTCGTCTACAATCCCGGCATCTCGCTGGCCGAAGCCGATCGCCTTGGCACCATGGCTGAACGGCTCGTCATGAAAGTTCCGGAGGTCAAGACCGTCGGCCGCCGCACCGGCCGCGCCGAACTCGATGAGCACGCCGAGGGTGTGCATGTGTCTGAGGTCGATATCGATCTGAATCAATCCGAACGCAGCCGCGAGGAGGTCTATGCTGACATCCGCGCGGCGCTTTCGGCTCTCCCGGCGGCGATCAGCATTGGCCAGCCGATCTCTCACAGGCTCGACCACATGCTGTCTGGCGTCCGCGCCCAGATTGCGGTCAAGATCTTCGGCGAGGATCTCGACCGCTTACGCACGCTGGCCGCCACGATGCAGGCCCGCCTTGCGGCCGTTCCGGGCATCGTTGATCTGCAATCCGAAAAGCAGGTGTTGATCCCACAATTGCAAGTCGTGCCGGATTACGAGCACTCTGCGCTGTATGGAGTGAAGCCGCCTGAGCTGACCGCGACCTTGGCCGATCTCACTAACGGCCGCACCGTGTCGCAGATCGTCGATGGCAACCGCAGATTCGATGTCGTGATGCGGCTTGATGATGACGCCCGTTCGACCAGTGGGCTGGGTCAAGCTCTCGTTTCGACGCCGATGGGTTACGTGCCCCTGAGCCGCTTAGCGAAGATCGAGGAAGCGGAAGGGCCCAATCAGATCCTGCGCGAGAACCAGCAGCGCAGAATTGTCGTTTCGGCCAATGGTGACGGACAGCGCGATCTGGCCGCCATCATCGCCGATATCCGCCGGGTTATCGACGAGACCGAAATGCCATCCGGCTATGTTGTCCGCCTCGAAGGGCAGTTTCAGGCGCAGGAGGAGGCAACGCGGACCATTGGACTCCTGTCGATCCTATCTCTCGCTATGATCTTTCTCGTTCTCTATAGCCGCTATCGGTCAGCGGTGCTGGCACTCATCGTGCTGACCTCGATTCCGCTGGGTCTCATCGGCAGCGTTGCAGCGTTGTGGATTTGGCAACTGCCGTTCTCGGTCGCGAGCCTCATCGGGTTTGTCACGCTGGCTGGTATCACCGCGCGAAATGGTATCTTGAAGATCAGCCACTACATCAACCTCGCGCTCTACGAGGGCGAAACGTTCGGGCGCAACCTTATCGTGCGCGGCTCGCTGGAGCGGCTCACTCCAGTGCTCATGACGGCGCTTTCGGCCGGCCTCGCGCTGGTCCCTCTCATGATCGCGTTCGACGAGCCGGGGCGCGAAATCCTCCATCCGCTCGCGGTCACGATCTTCGGCGGGCTGGTCTCGGCCACTCTCATCGATGCGGTGCTGACCCCGCTGCTGTTCTTCTGGTTCGGTCGCAAGCCTCTTGAACGGCTGATCACCGAGCACGATGCAGCTCCCGCCACGACAGCCGCTCCCATCAAAGCCTTTTGACCTTCACAACAGGAGAACACCGATGTCCAGGATATTCATCATTGCGCTTGTCGCTGCTACAGCCTTCGCGGGTTTCGCCGCTCCGTTATTCGCGGGTGACGATCATCAGCATGGGGCGGGCAAAGTCCATGTTCACGACAAGAAGGACGAGAATGCCGGCCATGGAGTCGAGCATGGTGGCCAGTTCGTCGAGACGGCCGACCACCATGGAGTCGAGATGGTGTTGAAGGGCACATCGCTCGTCTTCCACATGACCAAGGATCATGACCCGCTGGACGTGACGGGATCGCAATTCAAGGCGATCATCCAGACCGGCGCCAGCACGACAATGGTGGAGCTTGCCGCCGACGGCACCCGGCTGACAGCCACCCTCGATGCGCCACTGCCGAAGGGAACAAAGATTGCCATCACGGGTAAGGCCCCATACGGTGCAATCATTCAGGCCCGCTTCGTGATCGAGTAATCCGCGATCCCAGTCCAAAAGGAACTCGTCAGATGAAGAATTTGTTCCTGCTCGCTTGCTGGAGTGGCCTTGGCGCGATCACCCTGACCGGCGAGGCGAGCGCTCATGACATGCCCTGGCGCGATGGCGAGTCACGGCAAGTGGGCTACGGCCACTGCGCCAAAGAGCCCTGCACAAAACGGACCTGTTGGGCGCCAACGCGTCCACATCGCCATCAGAACGGTCAGATAGTCGTCAGCCGGTTTGGTGGCCCCGAGTGCTGGGGCGGTAGTGCTCACCAAGCGGAAAGACGCCACCGCTGAACAGCCGGCATCACCGGGAAACCCCGCGCTTAGACCAACGTGTGGCCTCAAGCGAAGCGCATCATGCGCAAGGAGGTCCTTGTCTTCATCAGCATTCGGCTCTGCCACGAATGCTGTGACCGCTCAGGACCGCTCAGGGGCAAGCCCTCCATTGCGCGCTTCTTGATCCAGATCAACAGCCGGCAGGCTATGGCCGTTCTATGGTCCGATACCGGAGCAACAGCCCACATTCAGCATTGGCGCGCAAGATTTGCCGCGTCTGCCTCTTGTTGGTGCGTCGCTAGCGGTGTCGCTCAGTAGGATCCAGGACATGCAAAAGCAGTTACCTCCGTCTGATGCGGCCGACGTCGCCGAATCTCAGCCGGTACAGAGTCCGCTAGTGCAGGCTTCGCACGAGGATGGCGCTCTTTCAGCGGAAAGCGATGCGCCGGCAAGCCGTCAGGCCGATGAGGGAGATCGCGGGCCTGAAGAAGAGGTGCCTGCGCTTAGTCTGGCTGCTTTACGGCGGGATCGTGCTGCCATCTCGCGCTTTTTCGAGACCGGTGAGTACCCCTATAAGTCGCGCATCAGCACAAGAGATTACGAAAAGCACAAAGCCGAACTGCAGATCGAACTTCTGAAGATCCAGGAATGGGTCAAGAACACCGGGCAGCGGATCGTGATTCTGTTCGAGGGGCGTGACGGCGCAGGCAAGGGCGGGACAATCAAGCGCTTCACGGAGCACCTCAACCCCCGTGGCGCGCGCGTCGTTGCTCTCGAAAAGCCCTCCGACCGCGAAAAGTCCCAGTGGTATTTTCAGCGTTATGTGGAGCGTTTGCCGGCGGGCGGGGAGATCGTCTTCTTCGACCGCTCCTGGTACAACCGCGCCGGTGTCGAGCGCGTCATGAACTTCTGCACCCCGAATGAATACCTCGAGTTCATGCGCCAGACGCCCGAGCTGGAGCGAATGCTGGTCCGCTCCGGGATACTTCTCTTCAAGTATTGGTTCTCCGTTACGCAGGAGGAGCAGATCCGCCGTTTCGAGGCTCGACGCAAAGAGCCTCTCAAAATGTGGAAGCTGTCTCCCATCGACCGTGAATCGCTCAACAAGTGGGACGACTACACAGAAGCCAAAGAGGCTATGTTCTTCCATACCGATACGGCTGATGCCCCCTGGACCATCATCAAGTCCGACGACAAGAAGCGGGCGCGGCTCAATTGTATGAAACACTTCCTGTCGTCGCTCGACTATCCTGGCCGCGACGAGCGCGTGGTCGGGCATCCTGATCCGCTGATCGTGGGATCATCCGAGCATGTGATCGGCCGCTCTGAGCACATTCTGGGCAAGAGCCTCCATCCAGACAAACGCCGCACGCGCTAATGGTGCATGGCCGCTCATCGACCGCCGAGCGCCTGTCGCATCGGCAGGGCTGCCACAATATTGGGCGCGTGCACGAACTTCGTGCACATTGGGGGGTGATGACATCTCCTTCGAGCCATTGATTTGGCTGCCAAACAGTCACTGGCGCAATTCTTGCCTCTTTCGGCCTGTGGGTTGAGGGGCTAGAGGTTGCGGGCGATGGCCTTCGACGAAATGCAAGGGGATGGCGCTGGAAGCAGCTGCCGGGAGCCATACCGGGAAATCCAGAAATGGCTTGGGGACCAGTCAAGCCTGGAATTGTTAGGCAAGAGATCTCAGGCTGAAGTGCTGTTCCGCCGGGCCGGCATCACCTTCGCTGTCTATGGAGACACGGAATCTGCCGAGCGGCTGATCCCATTCGATATCATTCCCCGAGTGATCAGCGCTGCGGAATGGCGCCGCCTCGCTGCGGGCATCGAGCAACGGGTTCGTGCGCTCAACGCCTTTCTCTATGACGTCTATCACCGGCAGGAAATCCTGCGAGCGGGGAGAATTCCTGCAGATCTCATCGTGCAGAACGAGGCGTTTCTGCCCGAAATGATGAACGTCGAGCCTCCGCGCGGCATCTACTCTCATGTCATGGGCATCGACATCGTTCGAACCTCAGCGGACGAATTCCTGGTTCTGGAGGACAACACGCGCACACCATCGGGCGTGTCCTATATGCTGGAGAACCGGGAAACGATGATGCACATGTTTCCCGACCTGTTTCGCCGCAATCGTGTGGCGCCCATCGAGAGTTACCCAGAAGAGCTCAGAGCGACCTTGGAGAGTGTGGCGCCTGCTCACCTCGAGGATGCACCGACCATCGTCGTTTTGACGCCTGGACAACACAACAGCGCCTATTTCGAGCACACGTTTCTCGCCGATCGGATGGGCGTAGAACTCGTTGAAGGCCGCGATCTGGTGGTCACCGGCGATGCTCTGATGATGAAAACGACTGAGGGATTGCGCCAGGTCGATGTCGTCTACAGGCGTCTTGACGATGCCTATCTGGACCCTTTGACGTTCTTGCCAGATTCGCTTCTCGGCGTGCCGGGTCTGTTCGATCTGTACCGCATGGGCCGCGTGACCATCGTGAATGCGCCGGGTGCCGGCATTGCCGACGACAAGGCCATTTACAGCTATCTTCCGGAGATCGTCGAGTTCTACACGGGCCGGCCCGCCATTCTCAAAAATGTCGAGACCTACAATTGCCGCGAGCCGGATGACCTCGCCTACGTTCTGGACAATCTGGAAAAGCTGGTCGTCAAGGAGGTTCATGGCTCGGGTGGATACGGCATGCTGATCGGTCCAACATCCTCGCGCCAGCACATCGCCGAGTTCCGCGAAAAATTGAAAGCCGCGCCGGCCCGCTACATCGCGCAACCCACGCTGGCGCTTTCCACTGCGCCCACCGTCACGGCCGATGGCGTCGAGCCGCGCCATCTCGATCTCAGGCCGTTCGTGCTGCTGGGCGACAGAATGCGGCTCGTGCCGGGTGGCCTCACGCGTGTTGCTCTGCCGGAAGGCTCACTTGTCGTGAACTCAAGTCAAGGTGGCGGTACCAAGGATACTTGGGTGCTCGAGGAGTAGTGCTGCCATGCTGGGTCGAACGGCCAGTGATCTGCTTTGGATGGCTCGCTACATGGAGCGGGCGGAAA
>CAZZPH010000017.1:0-19144 GCA_964655725.1 uncultured Hyphomicrobium sp. | reverse complement strand
GGTCGAACGGCCAGTGATCTGCTTTGGATGGCTCGCTACATGGAGCGGGCGGAAAACATGGCGCGGCTGTTGGAGGCCGGTTACCGTCTTGCATTATTTCCGACCCAAAGCGGTGAAAGCGAATGGCGGTCCACGCTAAGAAGCGCGGGGTGCGAGTCGAGTTATCTGGAGCGTTTCGGGCGCTTCGATACGGCGGATGTCGTGCACTATATGCTGATGGACCAGAGCAATCCGTCGAGCGTGCGTTCCTGCATTACGTCGGCCCGGTGCAATGCGCGGGCGCAGCGTACGGCCATCACGCGGGACATGTGGGAGAGCTTGAATAGCGCCTGGATGGAGTACGATCGGCAGGCAGCACGCCATATCGGGGCGGGTGATCTTCCTATTTTATTCGACTGGATCAGAGAGCGTTCGGCATTGTTCCGCGGGTCTCTCCTGAACACGATCCTGCACAACGATACCTATTTCTTCACCCAACTGGGGACGTTTCTCGAGCGGGCTGACAATACTGCTCGCATTCTCGATGTGAAATACTATGTCCTGCTGCCGCAAAACGAAGTCGTTGGCGGAGGACTGGATAGTGCACAGTGGGCGGCAATTCTGCGCTCAGTCTCTGCCCACCGGAGCTTCCGCTGGGTGTATCACGATGCCTTCAAGCCCTGGCATATCGCCGACTTTTTGATCCTCAATCCGGCAATGCCCCGCTCATTGAGGTCCTGCTATAGCGAGATCGTCGCCGCGCTCGACGGACTGACGAAACTTTATGGAGCGTCCCCATCGTGCCGCGCCCGTGCTACCGGCGTTTTGTCCAGGCTGTCGGAAAGCGACATGCCATCGATCTTCCAGCACGGGCTTCATGAGTTTCTGAGCGATTTCATCACAGACAACAACACGCTCGCCAGCGAAATCGCGGCGGTCTACCATTTCAATGGATAAGGCTCTGAGATGCGCATTATCGTCGAACACGAGACCAGATACCGCTACGCCGAGGAAGCATCCTACAGCATCCAGCTCCTGATGCTGACGCCGACAGAATTTGACGGTCAGAGGGTCGTGCAGTGGACACTCGAAAGTGAGCCCGCCGGTGCGATATGCAGGAGCCAAGACGGCTTCGGCAACAAAGTGCAGCTATTGACCATCCGCGCTCCCCATAGGGAGATCGTCATCCGCGCCGCCGGCATTGTCGATCGTGAGGATCGTCATGGATTGGTGCAGGGCGCGCCGGAAACGGTGCCGGTCCGGGTCTATTTGCGCCGGACACCTTTGACAGACCTCGGTAAAGATCAGACGGCGACGTTCCTGGGCATGGTCCCAGACGCCGGTATGGATACGTTAGATTTTCTCCATGAGCTCATGCAGACTGTACGCAAGAGGATCGAGTACACGCCGGGTGCGACCAATGCGGCGACAACGGCGGCCGAAGCGTTGGCGGTTGGGCATGGTGTCTGCCAGGACCACTCTCAGACTTTTATTGCCGTAGCGCGTGCGGCCGGTATTCCCGCGCGGTATGTGACAGGTTACATGTTGCTTGACGCCGAACATCCGGTAGAAGCGCATCATGCCTGGGCCGAGGCCTGGGTGGACGGCCTGGGCTGGATTGGCTTCGATGTCGCCAATGGGATTTGTCCCACGGATAGCTATGTGCGAATGACGTGGGGGCTTGATGCGCGCCACGCCGCGCCGATCCGAGGGACCCGGCGCGGCGTTGGTCAGGAGAATCTCGACGTTGTTGTGGTGGTCTCGCAGGATATGGCCCAGCAGTGATCAGAACCGAAAGGGGGGCTGCCGATGACGTATGCGGTGGCTGTGCGCCTCGAGCGCGGGATCGTGTTTGCGGCTGATACACGCACGAATGCGGGTGTCGATAACGTATCTCAGTACCGCAAATTGCACTTCTGGCGAAAGCCAGGCGACCGGGTCATGGTCTTGCTCACGGCGGGCAATCTCGCCGTGACGCAGTCAGTCATCAGTATGCTCAACGAGCAACTGGCCAATGACGAGGACGGCAAAGGTCAAACCTTAATGACTGTGCCCTCCATGTACCGGGCGGCACGGCTGCTTGGGGAAGCGGTGCGCGACGTGCGCGCTGTCGATGGGCCATCATTGGAGGCAAGCAAAGCGGGCTTCTCCGCCTCCTTTATTCTCGGTGGTCAGATACGCAATGAAATGCCCCGGCTTTTTCAGATCTATTCGGAAGGCAATTTCATCGAGGCGACCGAGGATACCCCGTATCTGCAGATCGGCGAGCACAAGTACGGCAAGCCCATTCTGGACCGGGTGACGCAACGTCAAATGCGGTTGGGAGAAGCAGCCAAGCTCATTCTACTGTCGTTTGACTCAACGTTGCGCTCCAATCTGTCGGTGGGCATGCCGATCGACTTGCTGATTTACGAGCGCGATGTGCTGGACGCCACGCGCATTCACCGGATCAACGAGAACGACGAGTATTTCCGCCGGCTCTCCTCAGCGTGGTCCGAAGCACTGCGGATCGCTGTCAGTCAGATGGAAGAATTCAAGCGCTGATCGGGGAGATTGCCTCCGCGCGGCCTGATGGGACGAAACGGGGCGCGGAAATCATCCCGCGCCCCGGCTGCGTTCTAAAGAGTGTTTTGGGAGGGCGGCGGGCACAGATCGTGCCCGCCGCCGTCCGCGCGTCACTGGCCGCCGTTGGCAACCTTCACGTAGCATTCCTTTTCATGCAGCGAGCCGTAGATGATCGAGCCGACAACGGCCGCCACCGCAAGACCCAGACTGATCGCCAGGATCAGCGGTTGGTCGGCAAAGGTGAAGTAGGCTTCCGCGCCTTCCCACTTCGTGATCGGTGATGCGTTCATGGTTGGAGCCTTTCTGGTTAAGTTCAAAGGTGTTGTGGGTCATTCTGCGGGAAGGGTTCTCAGGCCTTCGGGATAGGCAGGTAGCGGAACCTTCGTCTTGTCGAGACCCAGGATCTCGGAGGACGGCGGTACACGCAGCAGGCCTACGGCATTGAGTGCCAGCGACAGCACGTAGCCAGGTATGAAGCCCAATGCCAGGAAGACCAAGCCACCTACGGTCTGACCCAACAGGGAGACCGGCGGCATGTCGTTCAGATTAGGATAGCCGCTGGCGAACAGTCCCATCGCCAGGACGCCCCAGAAACCGGCGACACCGTGGACCGCAACCGCGCCGACGGCATCGTCGATGCCCATCTTTTCAAGAAGCCGACCCGCCATCGGCACGATGATGCCGCCGACAAAGCCGAGCAGGAAGGCGATCGGGGGATACCAGACATCCAGGCCAGATGCTGCCGAGATGATGCCCGCCAGTCCGCCGGACATCATCCAGAACGGGTCGCGGGTGGTCACCCATGCACCGATCAAGCCGCCGCAGAAGCCCATCAGCGCATTGAATGCAAACGCGGAGAGCGTCGCCGGCTGGCCGTAGATGTTGGTCCACTGTTCGCCGTTGACGTAGATGATGCACCCGCCGAGGAACCCGAAGAAGCCGACGATAATGAGCATCAGGCCAATGATCGTCATCGGAACGTTGTGGCCGCTGATGTAGTTGGCCGTCCCATCCGGATTGAACTTTCCGATGCGGGGTCCAAGATTGATCAGCACGCCCAATGCGAAGGCACCCGCAATGAGATGAACGCAGCCCGCCGCGCCGACGTCATGGAAGCCCCACTGCGCCGTGAGCCAGCCGGTTGGATGCCAGCCCCAGGACGCACCGAGGATCCACACGACGGAGCCCAGGACGATCGCCAGAATGATAAAGCCCGTCATGCGGATGCGTTCGATGACCGCGCCTGACATGATGGAGGCCGTTGTTGCCGCAAAGAGCGCAAACGCTCCCCAGAAAATGCCCGTTGCATTGTCGGTGAGGTTGGGCCCCATCGCCTGCGCCCACGGTACGCCACCGGCCGCAGCTTCCGCGATCGTGAAGCCATCCGGGAAAGCGAGATAAATCCACCAGCCGAAGAAGAAGAATGTGACGACGACAAAGGCGAAGGCCAGGATGTTCTTGATGCCCGACGCCAGAACGTTCTTTGCCCGCGATGCGCCCATCTCGTAGGCAAGGAAGCCCGCGTGAATGACCATCATCAAGGCGATGCACCACCAGTAGAAGATTTCTGAATTGATCGTGCCGGCCATGCTCGTGGATTTCTCCAGTGCGGCCAGCTTCTCCGTCAGCTCGGCTAGCTGTTGCTCCATGATCTGCCCCTTGCCAGATTGGCCCCAAAACTCGCCAACGACTGAGCTGGCGTGATGCGCCGACCGTCGAGCGGTCCTCCTACGCACCCAGACTCGAAGTGCAACCGATGTGCCAGGAGGTGTGCCCGGTCGCGCGCGGCGGATCATTCCGTAGGCGCGTGCGCCGGAGCGATCGCGAGAATTTCTGCTAAGCTGATGTGTTATGGTGCTTTTTTTGATCAGAAATGCGCAACGCCAGGGATAAAGATTTGTCGTGTGTCCGTCTGTGGTTTGTTGGTTTGAGCTCAAGCCAGCGGCTTTAGCTGATCAGTTGATGAGCGGTCTGCCAAATGTGCAGGCACGGGCGTCAGGCAACCGGAGTGTCAAGGTCGACTTCAGGTCCTGAAGTTTTGGCGTTGGCATCTGGGCTGCCAGGCCGTGCGCTGCGATGTGCGTTGTGCCGCGCACGCAGTCATCACAACGACTGTGTTTCACTGACGAGGGATGTTGAGGCCCATCAACCCCGTTCCGGCGGCAGAGGGGTCAGCGTTCGCCGAAGCGGCTCGTATAACTGTGGGGCAGGGGCGGGTTTTCTTTCTTGCCGCGCTCGATCATTTCGCAGAGGTCTTCCACCATCCAGCGGAAGAGTTCCTCGCCCTGTGGTTTGGTGGCCCGGCTTGGGGCGCCTGTCACGCCATTGAGGCTCGTGCGATTGACGGGATGGGCGAAGACATGGCCACCTGTTCTGTCGGGGTCGTCACAGTCCTGCAGGCGATCGGGTCGCGTAATCTCGGGAGCGACCGCCATCATCAATGCCGTCTCCGCAGCGTTCGCATGCCAATCGTCCGCATCGGCGAAGTTGACCTTCTTGACCCGCTCGCTCAACAGGGCCGTGTTGATGACCGCAATCATCATGTCATCATGCTCGGCCCGCAACATTTCCAAGGCGCAGCGCAGCGGGGCGGCGTTTGTCACATGCGTATTGACGATGAACAGGCGCCGTACCCCACTGTAGTAGGCCCAGTCGCCGATCTCCTTGACGGCCTGGATCAATGTTGTCGGCTGGAGCGCAATCGTTCCAGGCCAGCGGCGGCTGTGACCGATCGAGCAACCGTAGGGCATCGGCGGTAACATTGGGACGCCCGTCTTCTCCGAGACCGCCTGGCACAGCTTGTCGGCAAGGACCGTGTCCATCCCGGTTCCCAGATGGGGACCATGCTGCTCAGTGGCACCAACAGGCAGGATCGCTGCAGCGCATGCCGCCGCGATATCAGCCGGTATTTCGTCCCACGTCCGTTCGGCCCACAGCATGGTGTACTCCTGATCAGAAGAATTTCAGATAGCGCGCGCGCTCCCAGTCCGAGATGTGGTTCAGGTAGCTCATCCACTCATCGCTCTTGTAATCGAGCCAAGCCTTGTGCATCTCGGACCCGAACACCTTGGTGGTCAGGGGATCGGCTGCAAACGCATCCAGCGCTTCGCCCAGCGTGCGGGGCAGACGGTTGATGCCAAGCTTTTTGAGCTCTTCGGGAGACTTTAGATACATGTTCTCGGTATGCGGTTCGCCCGGATCGGCGTCCGCTTCAATGCCCTCAAGCCCAGCCGCCAGGACGAGTGCGGCCCCGAGATAAGGATTGCACGCGCTGTCGGCGGCGCGCAGCTCTACGCGGCCACCCCCCGAGGGAATGCGCAGCGTATTCGTTCGATTGTTGTTGCCATAGCATGCCCACACAGGAGCCCAAGTGAAGCCGGACATGGACCCGCGCAACACGAGGCGTTTGTAGCTGTTCACCGTCGGGGCAACGACGGCGCAGATGGCAGGCAGGTGCTTGAGAACACCGGCGAGGAACTGGTAGCCGAGCTTGGAAAGCCCGCATCCCCGCGGATCATTGGGGTCCTTGAAGACGTTGCTGCCGGTCGATTTGTCGGCGAAGGACATATTGAAATGCGCCCCACTGCCAGCCCGATCTCCATACGGCTTGGGCATGAAGGTTGCGAATGCGCCGTGCTTGCGGGCGATTTCGTGCGCCATCAGCCGGAAAAAGACGAAGCGATCGGCCATTGAGACGACATCGAAATACTTGAAATCAACCTCGAACTGGCCAATTCCGTCCTCGTGGTCGAAGCTGTAGACATCCCATCCCAGGCCGTTCATCGCATCGACGAGCTCGCCCATCCACCCCATGTTATCGAGCATACGTGAGACGTCGTAGGCGGGCTTATCGAGATTCTTGCGGTCAGAGACGGGGCTGTAGCCGAACGGGGCGGCCGGATCGTCCTTCAGCACGAAGAACTCCGCCTCCATGCCGAGGTTCATCGTATAGCCCATGTCGGCGGCCTTGGCGGTGACGCGCTTCAGGATGTTGCGGCTGCAGGGCTCAAAGGGCGCACCCTCGCACCACAGATCGCTTGCGAACCAGGCCACATCCTTGCGCCAAGGCATGACCACGCACGAATTGGGGTCGGGATGGGCCGCGACCTCTTCGTCGCTGACATCCTGGGGAACGCCATCCAGAGCAGCGCCCGTGCATAGCTCTGAACCCGCAAGCATGCGCTGCAGATGGGAAATCGGGACGACCTTTCCTTTGGAAACGCCGTGCATATCG
Organism: uncultured Hyphomicrobium sp.; assembly: GCA_964655725.1. Taxonomy (GTDB): domain Bacteria; phylum Pseudomonadota; class Alphaproteobacteria; order Rhizobiales; family Hyphomicrobiaceae; genus JAGVSR01. The sequence goes on along the minus strand of CAZZPH010000017.1, from coordinate 12,366 downwards.
ACGTAGCTGGCGAACAGGTAGCCCACGCCTTCTGCTTCCAGTCTTTCCTTCAATGCAATTCCGCTCTTGTCAGCGATGGCGTCCATGATGAGGTTCCCTTTACGCCTATGGATATGGGCCGGCTTCGGAGCGCATCCTGTTTGGCGATGTCTTCGACAATCGCCGAGAAGTCTGCACGTCCGCTGCCGAGCTTGACATAATTAAATGCACATTTAATTTGGGAGGGAAAGATGAAAAGTGCGACGGCGCTGCACAATTTTTACGCGACCCGCGCGCCGGTTCGCCTGAGGCTGCAAAGAGAGGTGGCAAGTGCGGCGACGAACCAATCGCGTCGGCCGGCCAAAGGCAGGCGAGCCGGGAGTGGCGGCGCAGACCGCAATTCTGGATACCGCGCTTGATCTGTTTGCGGCGCGCGGCGTCGAGCGCGTCACGATTGCAGACATTGCTAAGGCGACGGGATTCAACCCGGCGCTGATCTACTACTATTTTGGGAACAAGGAGGAATTGTTCCGCAGTGCGGTTACCCTGGCGGTCGAGCGGGCATTCACGCGATTTCGCGCCTCGCGCCGACCCGACGATGATCCTGCAGCGGTGATCCTGGGGTGGATCGACACCCATATCCGCGAGTTTGAAACGATTGCAAAGCTGATTAAGCTGTCGCTGGACTATGCCAATGATAGCAAGGGGACCTCTGGAGTCGATAAGGCGATCCGCAAGTTCTACGCCGACGAGCGTGATGTCTTGCGGCGCGCTCTGGATGACGGCATCGAATCTGGCGCGTTCAAGGGGATCGATGCCGCCGAGACGGCGACGTTCGTTTCGACTTACCTTGATGGTGTGTTCATGCGCTCCATGATCCTCAAGGACTTCGAACCCTTGCGCGCGATCACGGTGCTGAAAGGCTTCATCGCCGAGCATCTGGGTGTTGGTCACAATCGGCACGGTGCGTTGACGACGATGCGCCGGACCCGCTGAGGCCCTTCAGCGCGACAAGTTCCGTCCCGGGGATTGGAGTGGGAAATCTGGTCCGTTGCCGGTGCGCGGTCCGGTGTGGTGATATGGAGCACCGGCCCCTTTTGCGCGCACGTTCATAGGCGCGGGGCGGTGCACAATATGTCATTCGCCGCAGGTGCTGTTGCGTTATGGGCATAGCGGTCAAGTATCGAATTGGTGCAAGAGAGAGATGTTATAATGCCATCGGCTTCAGCAGAGTTCTGCGATGAATGAACCGCAACGACGGCGCCCGCGACGCCTGTTCTCCAAGTTCCTGCTTGTGGTTCTTATTGCTGGATCCGCCTTCGCTGCTTTGCGGCTTGGTGCTGTTCCGCAACGCTGGAGCCCATTTCCGCCGATCTCTCTGGAACAGCCTGTCGTCTGGTTTATCGACTCCCGTCTTGCTGTTTTGCGGCGCGATCCGCAACTATGTCAGTCTATTCTTAAGGCGCCGCACATCGATGCCGTGCCAATTCCAGATCAGCCGTATCGGGACGGGTGCGGGTGGATCAACAGCGTTAAGTTCACTCAGGCCGGTGACGCGCGCATCAGAGCCGATCGCCTGACATGCGAGATGGCGACAGCGCTGACGCTGTGGGTGCGTCACGACGTGCAGCCGCTGGCGCGCGAGTTGCTCGGAACCAGCGTCGCTGAGGTCTCCACGATGGGCACCTACGATTGCCGCAACATCGTTGGTAACCCGCTTCTGGCCAAGGTTCGCAGTCAGCATGCAAAGGCAAATGCGATCGATATCTCCGGCTTCACACTTGCCGACGGCCGGCGGATCTCGGTGTTGAAGAATTGGAGCGGCAACGGCAAGAACTCGGAATTCCTGCGCGAGATTCATCGCAGGGCGTGCCGGTATTTCCGGGTCGCGATCGGGCCGGAGTATAACCGGGCCCATCGCGATCATTTTCATTTTGATCGCGGTGTGTTGGCACGCTGCCTCTAGTGTAGCGGCCCTGACATTTGGTCCACGCCCGCTTGAGTGGGGTCAGACCCCTAAGCAGGGGTCTGACCCCGTTTCATGGCACAGACATTTGCTCGCGGCCCAGCCGACGGGCAAGCAAATATCTGCGCCGGAACACGAGAGGCGCGACCTTTCGCACATACCGAGAAGGTACCCGGCCATACCGAGCCTGTGTCCTGGATTGACCCAGCCGCTGATGGGTCTTTCACCATACTATGACGCAGACTGATAGATCTGCCGCCACGGGCAGACGGTTAGCCGAAATTTACATGTTTGGCCTCTATTCCTGATGTCGCCCGAACTCTCCAAGCGCCAGGAATTCCATCATGCCGGCACGACACATCATGGCTTGTTCCCCGTGTTTCCGCAAAGACGTTCGCGGGTCTGTCGCGATACTGTTCGGCTTGAGCGTGATGATGTTGGGACTTGCAGTGGGATTGGCCGTCGATTCGTCGCGGGCTTACAATATCTCGTCGCGGGTTCAGCACGCACTTGATGCAGCAGCACTTGCGGGCGCAAAGCTCATCGATCAGGACGGCATCACGGAAGCGGAGATTCTCGCCGAAGCGAAGCGCTATTTCGATTCGTACGTGCCCGACATCCAAATGGCCGGTCTCAGTCTGTCGAACTTCCGGATATCGGCCGAAATGGATGCCAATCGTGTCGAGGCTTTGGTCGACGTGGGTTTGCCGACATTATTCGGCGGTCTTGCGGGCTTCAGCTCATTCGATTTCGTGCGTTCGTCATCGGCGACCTACCGGGCAACAAAGATTGAGCTCTCACTCGTCGTCGATGTGACCGGCTCGATGTGCGATGTGCCCCCGGTGGTGGGCGATCCGCCCTGCGCAGGTGGCGCCAAGCTCGATGCCTTGAAGACAGCGGCCAATGACATGGTCGATGCGCTATTCGAATCCGATCCCCGCGTGGGCGCCGTCAAAGTCGCGCTCATCCCGTACTCGGCATCGGTCAATGCTGGACCTTATTCCGGCGCGGTCTCGAACGGAGCCTCAACGGACGGCTGTGTGGTCGAGCGCTCCGGTCCCAACGCTTTCACCAATGCGCATCCAAGTGCAGTTAATCAGCTGGGGGTCTCCGACAGCGCCACCGCATGGTATTACAGCTGCTTGACGCCCGACGTGGTGCCTCTGACCGATCTTTCATCGAATGCCGCCCGTACGGCCTTCAAGGACAGCATCAACAACCTGGCGGCGTACGGCGGTACAGCAGGCCACATCGGCGCGGCGTGGGGCTGGTACATGCTTTCGCCGGAGTGGGGTCCCGTCTGGCCCGCCAATGCTGCGCGACCTTACGATCCCGCGCGGGTTATCAAGGCCGTCGTGCTGATGACGGACGGCATGTTCAACGTCGCCTATGACAACGGTGGAGAGGTCAATCCGTGGCCCGATCCGCTGGCGGCGGATTCAGCCGAGCCGGGCTCGTCGGGCAACCAAGCTCTTTCGATATGCAATGCCATGCGCAATCCTGGCGATGCGACGCACGCAATCAGAATCTACACGGTGGCCTTCCAGGCTCCGCCTGAAGCCGAAGCGTTGCTGAGGACCTGCTCGGGCGACAGCAACTTCTACGATGCTGCCACCGCCTCGCAGCTGAACAATGCCTTCAAGGACATCGTCAAGAAGCTGAATAGTTTGCGTGTGACTAGCTGATCCCAGAAATCGGGTTCATGCGGGAAAAAAAGTGACGGCCCGGCACATGTGCGCCGGGCCGTTGCAGGTTTCGGATCGCGGGCGGGTGGTGAGGCCCGCCGGCAATCAGGCGCGCTTGTTCTGCCGGTTTTCGATCAGGTCATCGACAACAGACGGATCAGCCAGTGTCGACGTATCACCAAGGCTTCCATATTCGTCCTCGGCGATCTTGCGCAGAATGCGGCGCATGATTTTGCCTGATCTCGTTTTTGGCAGGCCGGGCGAAAACTGGATGAGATCGGGCGAGGCGATGGGGCCGATCTCGCGCCGGACGTGGGCGACGAGTTCTTTGCGAAGATCGTCACCGGCGGTCTCGCCCTGCATCAGCGTGACATAACAATAGATGCCCTGGCCCTTGACGTCGTGGGGATAGCCCACAACTGCCGCTTCGGAAACTTTGGGGTGTGAGACGAGAGCGCTTTCGACCTCCGCGGTTCCCATTCGATGGCCCGAGACGTTGATCACATCGTCGACGCGGCCGGTGATCCAGTAGTAGCCGTCCTCGTCGCGACGGCAGCCGTCTCCTGTGAAGTACTGCCCGCGGTACGTCGAGAAGTACGTCTGCACAAAGCGCTCGTGATCGCGGAACACTGTGCGCATCTGCCCTGGCCAACTGTCCAGAATGACGAGGTTGCCGCTCGTGGCCCCCTCAAGCAGGACGCCCTTATCGTCGACGAGGGCTGGCTGTACGCCGAAGAATGGCACCGTCGCCGAGCCGGCTTTCAAGGCATGGGCACCGGGCAGTGGGGTTATCAGGATGCCACCGGTCTCCGTCTGCCACCACGTATCGACAATTGGGCAGCGGCTATCGCCGACAACCTTATAATACCACTCCCAGGCTTCGGGATTGATGGGCTCGCCGACAGATCCGAGCAAACGCAAGGACGAACGGTCGGTTCGCTTCACGAAATCATCACCCAGCCCCATCAAAGCTCGGATGGCCGTCGGTGCGGTATAGAAGATGTTGACATCCCACTTGTCGACAACGTGCCAGAAGCGCGATGGGGTGGGATAATTCGGAATGCCTTCGAACATGAGCGTGGTGGCGCCGTTGGCGAGGGGGCCGTAGACGATATAGCTGTGTCCGGTGACCCAGCCCACGTCGGCCGTGCACCAGTAGATGTCACCGTCGTGATAATCGAACACGTACTGATGCGTCATCGACGCATAAACCAGATAGCCACCCGTCGTATGCACGACGCCCTTGGGCTTTCCAGTCGAGCCTGAGGTGTAAAGAATAAAGAGCGGGTCCTCGGCGTTCATTTCCTCTGGTGGGCATTCGGCGGACACTTTCGCCATTTCCTCATGCAACCAGAAATCGCGGCCGGGCGTCCATGGAATGGTGTTTCCAGTGCGGCGCACAACCAGTAGCTTAGTGCCCTCCGGTGCGTCCTGAAGCCCAATGTCGGCATTCTTCTTGAGCGGCACGTTCTTGCCGCCGCGCACGCTTTCATCCGCCGTGATGATGACGAGGCTTTCGGCGTCGTCGACGCGGTTCTTCAGGCTGTCGGGCGAGAAGCCGCCAAAAACGATCGAGTGAATGGCGCCGATGCGCGTGCACGCCAGCATCGCATAAGCAGCTTCGGGGATCATCGGCAGATAGATCGTGACGCGATCGCCCTTCTTGACGCCGTGGGCTTTGAGCACGTTTGCGAAACGGCAGACGCGCTCGTGGAGTTGGCGGTAGGTGATCTTCTCATCGAGCGTCGGGTCGTCGCTCTCCCAGATAATCGCGACCTGATCGCCGCGTGTCGCCAGATGCCGGTCAATGCAGTTGGCCGACACGTTGAGCGTGCCGTCCTCGAACCACTTGATGGAGACGTTGCTGGGATCGAAGGAGGTGTTCTTGACCTTGGTGAAGGGTTTGATCCAGTCGATGCGCCGCCCCATCTCGCCCCAGAACCCGTTGGGGTCCTTCACGGAGCGCTCGTACATTTCCTTGTATTTCGCCTCATTGATCCAGGCCCGGTTGGCCCACTCGGCCGTAACTTGGTGTACGTGCACTTCCGACATTCTGACGTCCTCCCACGAGTTCTGTTCTTTTGCCGGTATTATGAAAATTTATTTCGGTGCGCCAACCCCTCGTTGGTCGAATAGTTGGCAGCTTGGGGTTAATTCGTGGCCGTCCGGGCGTCTTGCCTCATTTTTCGTGCCGGGCTTTCACAGAAGTTCTGGTTAGCAGGCTCAGGTCAGCCAACCATGACCTTCGTCAATTTTCGATCCCGGGTCCAGCGGTGCACCCGGACGTGGAAGGTCCACCGGCTCAAATGCCGAAAACCCCGATAATGGCGCCTTGAATGAGCAGGACGCCGAGCCAGTGACCGCCGTCTATCAGTGTTAAGGACGGCTTCTGGTTCTGAAAGGCGTGGTTGACCGCCAGTGTCGTGATGACGAACCCGGCCCAGACCGCTGCGCCCGTCACGATGCCGTTCCAGACCGTCACCTGACCCGGGCTTAGGTGTCCAATCATGCCAGCCAGAAACCACGCCATGACAGCTTGGGCCAGGACCGCGAGGACGAATGGCGCCCAACGGGGGCGCCCCTCCGGTCCCACGGTATCTTCCGGGCGCATGTTCGCCGCCTCCAGCCAAGGCTTGGACAGAGCCCCATACCAGAGGCCTCCAAACAGGAAGCTGGCGATAGCAGCCGCGATCACGGCAAGTTCGTTGACACCGGCGAAGGACATGGCGGCGGCTCCGAGGCAAGTCTCCACCCTCAGACTACCAGATCCCTGCGCGCCGTCAGCCTGTTCCTACAGGTCTCAGCCGCCAGACCGTGGTGCGCTTCACCTCGGCGTCCTCCAGCTCCCGTGATACGGGCACGTCATAGACCCCGGCTACCTCGAAGCGATCGTAAGGAAAATAGGTTCGCCCGGGATCGCCGGTAAGGATCTGAGCGCCCTGCGCCTGCGACCGGTCCAGGAAGGCCAAGACACGCCCCGCCAGGGCGCGTTCGTAGAAGAGATCGCCGACGAGGATCACATCCCAGGTCAGGGATGTGTGTCCGGCGAGCAAATCCTGGCCTTCGACTTGAAGCCTCACACCGTTCGCTGCGGCGTTGAGAGCGGCGGCGGCACAGGCGAACGGATCGACGTCGGCTGCCAGAACACTCAGTGCGCCGGTCCGGCACGCCGCGATGCCCGCAAGGCCTGAGCCTGCGCCCAGGTCGAGAACCGATCTGCCGGCGGTGATCCCCGGGTTATCGAGGATATGGCGCGCGAGTGCCAGTCCGCCGGCCCATGCGAAGGCCCAGAATGGTGGCGCCAGTCCTTCACGCTCCAGTTCGGCTTCTGTTTTCTCCCAGATCGGCAACGACTGATCGGCGAGATAGAGCGGCACCTCGGGCACGAAGCCGTCTGGCCGCAGACGAGTGTTGGCACGAATGAACGCCTCTGCTCGCGCTGGATCGAGAACGGCGTCATGAGCCGCTGTCTCGGTGCCGCGCGCGGCTGAGCCGTTTTCACCGGAATTCTCGATCACGACCGCGACCTTCGCCCGCCGAGGCCACCCATGCGGCAGACTTCGTTCCATTCCGCCTCGGTCACCGGTTGCACGGAGAGGCGGAACGAGGTGACGAGACTCATCTGGCCAAGCCGGGGATTGTCCTTGACGTCGGCGAGCGTGACAGCGTGTGGCATCGGGTGGAGCGCCTTGACATCGACGCACTCCCATTTTCCCGTGTCATCGGTGGGATCGGGATGGGCGAGTGCTGAAACCTCGCAAATGCCGACCACAGCAAGCCCTGCGTTTGAATGATAGAAAAAGCAGCGGTCGCCCAGTCGCATCGCACGCATGAAGTTGCGCGCCTGGTAGTTGCGCACGCCCGTCCATGGCTCGCCCGCATCCCCCCTCGCTACCAGATCGTCCCACGAGAATACATCCGGCTCCGATTTTAGGAGCCAATACATTTTCTCACCTTCCCGGCGAGACGGGATGGTGCTGGCTGAGACGGGTGATGCCTTAGATTTCTTCGCCATTTCAGCTAATTATATCCACATCTTCATTCTCGTGCCGACTCATGTCGTCTCACCTCGTGTCAGTCATCTCGTGCGAGGAGCGTGTGATCGGAAAACCCGGAAAGTCCGCTGATCACACGACCCCAGGTGAGCCATGCAAAAACGAACCGTCCCCCCGAATGAACTGGCACTTCGGTCACTTAGCTGCCCAAAGGGCCAACGTCGCGTTGTCTACCACCTCGAAGGTCATGGCAACACCGGCCTGCAACTCTACGTGCAGAGCTCCGGAACCAAGCTCTGGTACTTCCGCGCCCGTGTGATGGGCAGCGCACCCAAGGACATGCCGCTCGGCCGCTGGCCCGACGTATCCATCGCCGAGGCCCGCGCACGCAAGTCGGAGTTCGTCAGCCAGATCGCCCGCGGCGAAGACCCGTGGAAGAAGCGGGCCGAAGCCCGCCGACGCCGCTATGGAATCACGCTCAACGAAGTCTTCGAGCAGTGGGCAACCGATGTCGGCATCAATAAGCGCTCGATCGAGCAAGATCGCCTCCGTTATCGCATGAACATCCAGGGCGGGTATCGGTTCACCCGTGGCCGCCTCAACGGCCTCGTCTTCAAGGCCGGCATTGGACACATGCCCATCGCCGACATCAAGCGCATCGATATCTCGGCCTGTCTCTCCGAAGTCCGACGCCGCTCGGCATCCCAGGCCCACCAGACGGTCATCCTGCTCAACACGGTGATGAGGTGGGCGCGGCAGATGGGCTTCATCGACGAGAACCCGGCCGAGGACCAGCCATTCCGCATCCCGAAGCGCGTCCGCGACCGCTACCTGTCGGAAGATGAAATCCGCATCTTCTGGCACGCGCTGGAAACCGATCCGCACATCATGCCGTCGACGCGGATTTGCCTGCGGCTGCTGTTGCTGACCGGTGGACGCCGCGAGGACTGGGCGGAGGCGCCCAAGTCAGAGCTGCGCGACGGATGCCTCGTCGTCGCCGCCGAGCGTTACAAGACCAAGAAGATCCACCGCATCCCGATATGCCCGATGGCACAGGAGCAGGTGAACCAGGCTTTGCGCCTCGACCCCAATTCTCCCTGGCTCTTCCCGAGCATCGGCGCCTTCGGACAACGATCGTCGACCGGGCGCATGAACGAGCGGTCGCTGACCGAGTCGATGACCCGGCTGATTTTGAGGATAAAGCTCGAGCACGCGACGCCACACACACTACGCCACACCGTCGGCTCCCATCTCGACCGTCTCGGCTTCGACATGAACGAGATCGGCTTGGCGTTGGGCCACAAGGCCCGCGGCACAACAGCGGGGTACGTGCATGACCTGGACGGACGCCGCGCCGGCGAACGAAGGCGCCCCATTCTCATGGCGTGGGAAGCAGAACTCGCACGGCTCGTCGCATTTGATCAGCCGGTGGAAATACCACCGTCTCAGCCTGTCTCAGGCGATCTCTCAGCCAACGCGGAATTAAGTACTGGTTAACCAATTGGCCGGCATGATTGTCGTTCGACCCGTCACCAGCAGGCGATTCCCGTGACCTATGCACGTCACATCACCTGGACTCATTCGGCCGGCGCTCCGCGCCCCGGCCGCGTGACGGCTTTCGATCCCCGTCTCCGTGACCTTCGGGCTCCGGCCCCCGTGATTCGGATCGCGTGAGCGGTCTTTGACGGTACGGATGTGCTCCGTGTCGCCGGCCCCACTTTGCCGTGGGACTGACGATACGGCTCTCCGGGTCGACGGTCCCCTGTGGCCGCGAGCCGGAAACGGCACCCTCCGCATCGCTCGAGATCGCTCGTCCGAACTCTGGGGCAAGGAGGATCGCTGTCCGCCATGAGGTGAGGCGGCACCCCTTGCAGGCGCCCCGACAGGGGCACGGTCAAGGGATCACAGCTATGACCAAAGAGGAACTCAACCGGCTCCCGCTGCTGCTCGGCTGGAAGCAAGTCGAAGCCTGTCTCGGGATTTCACGACCCACCTGGTACCGCTATTTGAAAAAGGGGCGCCTACGCCACCCGACCAAGTTCGGCGCCATCAACAAGTGGCGGAAGGACTACATATTCTGGCTTCTCGAGAACGGCATTGAGCCGGTAGGGACATACCCTCCGTTCAACGAGGACGAGGGCACTCCAGAGGCAACGAAGCCATCGGCACCAGTTCCAGAGGCTAGAGGACCGGCGCCCTGATCGCCATGCTAGGCACTGAGAACGGCAACGGGCGGCGCTCACACGGGTGCCGCCTGTTTTTCTTTTTCACCCGCGACGTCAAAAAAGCTCCCGAGACATCGGGAGCTGTCGAATGGACGCGCGCGTTATCCGCGCAGGCGTGAGACCTTTACACTGATGCCGGCGTCGTCGAGCTTCGTCGCCGCCACGCCGATGGCGACGGCAGATTGATCGATGCCGATGAAGCGGCGCCCGTTGCGTGCAGCAGCGGCAAGTGTCGTACCCGACCCACAAAAGCAGTCGAGCACGATGCTGTTAGGCGCCGACGAGGCGCGCACGATGTGATCGAGCAACGCTGCGCTCTTTTCGGTCGGGTAGCTCGGATACTGAGGGTCCTTAAAGGTCCACACGTCCTGCATGCGCTTGCCGTCCTGCTCGTCGGCGTACTTGCGCTTGCGGGGAACGCCGTTGCGGCTCCACTCGATGAGACCCTGACGGTCCCATTCTTCGAGTGTCTCGATGCTCGTGCGCCAGTGGCGTCCTGGCGGCGGCTGTATTCCCTTGAACGCCTGACCGGTTGAGCCATTCCTCGTCTCCCCCGGTGCGTGGAGTGGGATCGTCGTATAGCGGCGTCCCTCGCTGTCTCGCTTGCGGTAGAGGCGGGCGATATCGCCGTCCGCATAGGGGTCGCGGGGATCGTTCCGGATCGGCTCCGCGCCCTTGGAATAGAACAGGATCATGTCCTTCACGTTGCCATAGGCGTGGCGTGCGAAGTTCTTCGGATTGCACTTGATGCGTGTGATGTCGTTGCGAAAGTTCTCCGCCCCGAACACCTGGTCCATCATCACCTTCACGTAGTGGCCGACCTTGTAGTCGATGTGCAGGTAGATCGAGCCGCGCTCGGATAGCAGGGTGCGCAGCAGCTCGAGTCGTTCGCGCAAGAAGGCGAGGAACGCCTCGCCCGTGAGCGTGTCGGCGTAGGCGACCTCTCACCCGCGGGCGCGGCTGACGGTGCTGGACCTGCCGGCGCTGACACTGAAAGTCGTGTTCGTCGCGAACGGAGGATCGATGTAGACGAGGTCGACGCAGCCGGCGAGGCCGCGCTCGCCGATCAGCGCCTTCATGGCAGCGACGTTGTCGCCGTGGATGAGCAGACTTCCGAAGGCGTTCTCGTGCTTGGTTGTTCGTGTGTCGGCTTGCTGGGCTGCCGGCTGGATTCAAACGATAGGGTTCATGGGGTAGGGGTTAGAGCTGGTAAAGGAACTCGCGCAGCACGAGGCCGCTCAAGATGTTGAGATGGCCGTAAGTCTTCGTCACGTCCTTGAACATCTTGTTGTTGCCGGGGATGTAGAGCACGCCGTCGAGGATCGCGATTTTGATAGCTGTGCTGGTCTCGTCGGTGAGCGTTGCCATGGCGTCGGCGAACTGGGCGTTCTGGTGTCCGCCGAAGTCGGTCAGGAACTTCGCCTCGCCGATCACGTACTTGCCGTTAAAGCGGCCGATGAAGTCCAGACCCTTGTCGCGTCTGTAGCCGAGGTGTGCCGCCGCGAACGCCTTCAGTTCGGCGTCTCAGCCGCCAAGGACTGCATTGCCGGTCGTCGCCAGCATCTCCGGACCCGAGACCGGCATTATCCCGAGCGCGCCGGAGTTGAGCCAGCGGCGGAACAGCGGCCCGATTTGGCGGTTGGTTTCCTTCGGCTCGGTGCAGCGCTCGTAAAGCTTCGGCAAGCCGATCTCGTAGAGGCGGCCACATAGCCTGGCGACGGTCTTCGGGTTGCGGGCGATGGCCGAGGGGTCGCGCTTCAGGTAGGCGACGTAGCTGTCTTTCACCGGGAACAGCGGCAGCGCCAGCAGCTCTTTGATGAGCTCACCGCAATCTTTCGATTGGTACGCCGCCTCGATGCGTCACCACTTCCCGGCGTCGACATCACGGATGCCTTCCGGGATGGTCGGATAGAGATGGAACAGGTCGTCGAGGTAGGAGCGCTGCGAGGCGTAGGCGATGCTGAGATCGGTCCAGTAAGTCATGGTCGGGCAATGAGAAATAAGATCAGGCACCATTGTATGGAGAATGGTCTCGATAGCAAATCGACTTGAGCAGGTTGGACCACCCTCGCGGTCTCGACCGTTCTCAACGCATCTTGCCGCTCGGGCAACCCGCCCTCGTGAACCGAGCCCCGCTCCGTCACGACTCCGCTGGTCTCGGCCATTCGGCTTCGGTCGGGGGTAGGATGGACTCGCAGGTGTTTGACGCAGGCGATGCTCAGTGCAAAATGACAGGCGAGGGATGAAGCCGGGGGAAGGCGCTTGGCGACGAAGTCCGACACACGCCCGAGCACGGTCTGGGAGGAGCCGAACGCCGTCCAGATGAAGGTGGCGCTCGACGACATCGAGCCGCCCATCTGGCGCCGCCTCGTCGTGCCGCTCACGACGACGCTTTCCGAGCTGCATCACATCTTGCAAGCCGCCATGGGCTGGACCGACTCGCACCTGCATCAGTTCGAGATCGGCGGGCTGCGCTACGGCGACCTGGAGATACTGCACCAGGACCGCTTCGAGGG
>CAZZPH010000016.1:0-19480 GCA_964655725.1 uncultured Hyphomicrobium sp. | reverse complement strand
CAACGAGAAAGCTCCCCCAATCCCGATGAGCCGCGCGGAATGTGCGACAAACGAAGGCGCCTCGCAAGGCTGCGCGTCACCGGCTGAGGCACATCGCCCTCATGACGATGCCAAAAGACAACACCTCATGTGCTGCAGCGCGAAAGATCAGTCCCGGGGATTTCGGAGTGCAAAGAGGTGATCGACCGGTCCACAGCCGTGTCCGATGCGGAGGGAGCGCCCTGCGTCCAGCGCATGCCACAGATAGCTCTTGGACCGCGCAACGGCCTCCTCGAGTGTGGGAACGCCCTGCGCCAGATGTGCGGCAATCGCGGCCGACAGCGTGCAACCGGTGCCGTGCGTGTTGCGGGTTTCGATCCGTGGCCGCGCGTGATGCGTGACACCCGCATCCGTCACGAGCACGTCGATGGCCTCATCACCCGTCGCATGCCCACCCTTGATCAGAACGGCACGCGCACCGTTGTCGCGCAGTCGCCGCGCCTGCCGCTCCATCGAGGAAGCGTCCTCAGCCACCCGCTCCCCCAAGAGACGCGCTGCCTCGTGCAGATTAGGCGTGATGAGAGTGGCCAGCGGGATCAAAAGATCGCGCACGGCGATCATCGCATCAGGAGCGAGCAGGACATCGCCACTGGTCGCCACCATTACCGGATCGACGACGAGTGGCCCGAACGCGGCGCCCGAAAGGATCGTCACCACCGTCTCGACGGTCTTCGCATCGCCGAGCATGCCGGTCTTGACCGCCGATATCCGCAGATCATCGCTCAGGGCCTGGGCCTGCAGACGAATAAAATCGGCGGGCACACGATGAATTCCGATGACGCCCGTCGTGTTCTGCGCCGTCAGCGCGGTCACGATCGTCGCCCCGTAGACGCCGAGCGCAGAGAAGGTCTTGAGATCGGCTTGCAGCCCGGCCCCGCCCGAAGGATCCGAGCCGGCAATCGTCAGTGCGATCGGAGTGCTGTCGAGGATCATCGCCGCCGGCCTATTGCCCCGTCCGCTGGCGCAGGATTTCTCCCTGCAAATCTTTGGGAGTGACGGCCTCCTCCAGCGTTGTGAGAACTGGAAAGGTCTCGATCAGCCATTGGCCGAAGGCGTTGATGGAGAACCAGTCGATGATGTTGAGGAACGCAATGCCGGTGAGTACGAGCAAGGCCCCCATCACTTTTTCCATCACGCCCAGGTGACGGCGGAAGCGCTGCATGAACCCGAGAAACGGACGTATCGCGACAGCCGCCAGAACGAACGGCACACCAAGTCCAAGTGAATAGACCGCGAGCAGCCGCACGCCCGCGCCCAGGCTATCGGTGTTGGCCGCAAGCGCCAGCACCGTCGCCAGAATTGGCCCGATGCAAGGCGTCCAGCCAAAAGCAAACGCAAGCCCGATCAGATAGGCGCCGGCCAGACTCGCACCTTGAACCTCGGTGTGATAGCGCGCTTCGGAGTAGAGGAGCGGAATACGCAGCACACCCAGGAAGTGAAGACCGAAGAGAATGATCACCAGCCCCGCTACAAAGCCAAGCTCTGCGCGCCACGTCTGGACGAGTTGTCCCAGCACCGAGGCGCTGGCACCCATGGCAACAAACACCGTCGTGAACCCGAGAACGAAAAACACCGATGCCAGCACCACGCGCCGCCAGGCGCGCGTGTCGAGCCCCTTATCCGACGACATCTGCTCAATCGTCGTTCCGCCGATATAGCCGAGATACGGCGGCACCAGGGGCAGCACGCACGGCGAGAGAAAGCTCACCAGACCTGCGAGCGCGACACCGGGATAGAGCAGGGCTTCACTTGGCATGGGTCTGCCGTCTTTCAGTTGAGGTCCAGCGGCGCCAGCTTACAGGACACCCGCACACTTCGATATGGTGATCCCTCAGTCGCAAAGCGATCCTATTGCCGCGGGAAGTTCGCACAGGCCCTCGATAATCCGATCCGCACCAAGGTTTTCAAGGGGAGCGTGCTCGTAGCCATGCCGCACCAGGATCGACCGGCACCCAGCCGCACGCGCCGCGCCCGCATCAGCCCTGCTGTCACCGACCATGACGCTGGAACACGGTGCGGCGTCGAGCATGGCAAGTGCTCTTCGCACCGGAACGGCGTCAGGTTTCGCAGGCTGCCCTTGGAGGCCGCCCACGACGGAGCCGAACAACTCCCCCCACCCCAGGCCCTCCAGAATGGCGTGTGTCAGCGGTTCGGGCTTGTTGGTGCACACGCCAAGCTGCACTCCCTCGCGCACCAGGGTCTGCAAAGTCTCCAGCGCGCCGTCGTAGGGCCGGGTCAGCAGCAGCGGCCGGGCAGAATAGGCTGAGAGAAACGCCGCGTGGACGTCGTCAATAGCGGATGGCAGCGCTTCGCCACCCAGGGCGCGGGCGATGAGCGCGCGCGACCCTCCTCCGATAATCCCTGTGACGGCGGCGAGCGAGAGCGCGTCGTGGCCGGCCGGCACAAGTGCTTCGTTCAATGCCGCGGCGATGTCGGGCACACTGTCGATCAGGGTTCCGTCGAGATCGAATAGGACGGCGGTGATGGCCAAATCGAACCTGCCGCGTGTTGGAGATCAGCCGGACGTCAGAGCCGCTATGCCCGGCAGGTCCTTGCCTTCGAGCCATTCGAGAAATGCACCGCCCGCCGTGGACACATACGTGAAATCATCCGCGACACCCGCCGCATTAAGCGCTGCGACCGTATCTCCGCCGCCAGCGATTGACACGAGCGCGCCCTCCCGGGTCAGTTTGGCGGCCTCACGCGCCAGCGTAAACGTTCCCTCCCCGAACGGTGCGATTTCGAAGGCACCCATCGGACCGTTCCAGAGCACCGTTCTGCAGGCGCGCAGCGCGCTGCTCATGGCCGCAATCGACTGCGGACCGATGTCGAGGATCATCGCATCGATGGGAACCTTGTGAATGCCGACCGTCTCGCATGGCGCCCCGGCTCGAAATTCGCGTGCGACGACCGCATCGACCGGCAGCACGATCTGGCAGCCACGCTCCTTGGCCTCCACCATGATTTCGCGGGCGTTGTAATGAAACTCCGGCTCGGCCAGCGACTGGGCGACCTGCACACCCATCGACTGCAGAAAGGTGTTCGCCATGCCGCCGCCGATGATGAGTGTGTCGACCTTTTCCAGAAGGTTCGTCAGGATCGGGATCTTGGTCGAGACCTTTGCACCCCCAACGACCGCAGCGGTCGGCCGCTCCGGCTGATCGAGCGCGGCCTTAAGCGCGTTGATCTCTTCCATCATCAGCGGACCTGCGAAGGCCGGCAGAACGCGCGCCAGACCTTCGGTCGTAGCGTGCGCGCGATGGGCGGCGGAGAAGGCGTCGTTGACGAAGATGTCGCCAAGTTTGGCAAGCTCGGCGACGAACGCGGGATCGTTTTTTTCCTCGCCGGCATGGAAGCGCGTGTTCTCCAGAACGGCGATGCCGCCCTCTGGCAGGCTTGCGATCACCTCGCTGGCCGCAGACCCTGTGCAGTCGGGTGCGAACACCACGGGCCGTCCCAGCAGGCGGGAGAGCTCGGCCGCAACGGGACGAAGCGAATTCTCCGCATCGGGACCGCCTTTCGGGCGGCCGAAGTGAGACAGAACGGCAACCTTCGCGCCCCGATCGGCGAGGTCTGCAAGTCCGGGCAACAGGCGCACGAGGCGCGTTGCGTCCGTCACGACGCCGTTCTTGGCCGGAACGTTGAGATCGGCACGGTAAAGGATGCGCTTTCCCGCGACATCCATGCCATCGGTCGTCTTCAACCGGCTCAGATCCATGCTCATGCCTCAGCGTTGATCAGCCGCCGTGCGGCATCGGCGACCTTTGCAGGTGTGATCCCGAAATGCTCGTAGAGCTTCTTGGCCGGAGCCGATGCCCCAAAACCCGACATGCCGATGAAGCTGTCTTTCTGGCGCAGCCACTCGTGCCAGCCTGTATCGATGGCAGCCTCGATGGCGATGCGGGGTGCCGCCCCCAGAACCTCGAAGCGATAGCTGTCAGGTTGCGCGCGGAACAGTTCGAACGAAGGCATCGACACGACGGCAGGCTTGAGGCCATCAGCAGCCAACAGGGCGGCGGCCTCGACGGCAATCGCCACCTCGGAACCCGACGCGATCAGTGTGACGTCGCGCCCGCCTTCACCTGTGCTGACGACATAGGCGCCTTTCTGCGAAAGGTTCTCAGCACCTGCCTCGCCACGCAAGTTTGTTGGCACCGCATCGCGCGTCAGGGCCAGCACGCTCGGTGTCGCCTGTGAGGAGAGCGCTATCTGCCAGCATTCCGCCGTTTCAATCGCATCGGCGGGACGCAGCACGTTGAGGTTGGGTATCGCGCGCAGGGCTGCCAGATGTTCCACGGGCTGGTGGGTCGGACCGTCCTCACCCACGCCAATGGAATCATGGGTCATGACATAGATCGCTCGCAATCCCATCAGCGCCGAAAGGCGGATCGACGGACGGCAGTAGTCGGTAAAAACGAGAAACGTCGCGCCGAACGGAATGAACCCGCCATGGAGCGCCATCCCGTTCATGGCGGCGGCCATGCCGTGCTCGCGCACGCCAAAATGGATGTAATTCCCAGCGAAGTCTGCCGCCGACACCGGCTTGTAATGCGACGTCCGGGTTCCGTTGGAGGGCGTGAGATCCGCCGAACCGCCGACGAGTGAGGGCAGTGCCGGAATGAGGTGCTCGAGCGTCATTTGCGACCACACGCGCGAGGCCCGCTTGGTGGCATCCGCGGCGAACTGAGACTTGGCAGCCGCGATCGCGCCGTCGAGCGCGGACTGGACCTGCGGGCCCGTTTGAGACGACAGGGCATCACGCGCGCTCGCCGGTGCCTTGGCCAAGCGTGCCTCCCAGGCCGCACGGGTCTCAGCACCTTTGCGGCCGACGGCACGCCACGCGCCGAGAATATCGCCAGGAATCTCGAACGGGGCATGCGGCCATTCCAACGCCTCGCGCGTACGGCCGATTTCCTCGGCACCCAGGGGACTGCCGTGCGTATCTTTCGTGCCCTGCTTCGTTGGTGCGCCGTAGCCGATGATGGTGCGGCAGGCAATGAGCCAGGGCCGGGACGCATCCGACTTGGCCGTGGCCAGCGCGGTCGAGATCGCCTGCGTGTCGTGGCCGTCGATCGCGAGCGTGTTCCAGCCCGAGGCCTGAAACCTTTTCACCTGATCGTCGGAGACCGAGAGGCTCGTCGGCCCGTCGATGGAAATCGAATTGTCATCCCACAGCACGATCAGCTTGCCGAGCTTCAGGTGCCCTGCCAGCGAAATGGCCTCGTGGCTGATGCCTTCCATCAGGCACCCGTCGCCTGCGAGCACGAAGGTATGATGATCCACCAGATCGCTGCCGACGCGCGCCGCCAGCATGCTTTCAGCGAGTGCCATACCCACGGCGTTGGCGAGCCCCTGACCCAGCGGTCCCGTTGTGGTTTCGATCCCGGCCGCGTGCCCATACTCGGGATGACCGGCGGTGCGCGAGCCGAGCTGGCGGAAATTGGCAAGCTCCTCCATCGTCATATCGGCATAGCCGGTCAGATGAAGCAGCGCGTAGAGCAGCATCGAGCCATGGCCTGCCGAAAGCACGAACCGGTCGCGATCGGGCCAGTCCGGATCGGCGGGATCGAACTTCAAGGCTTCTGAGAACAAGACGGTTGCAACATCCGCCATGCCCATCGGCATGCCCGGATGGCCGGAGTTGGCCTTCTGGACCGCATCCATGGCCAATGCGCGAATGGCATTCGCCATGCCGCGATACTCGTTCTTGGTCCCCTTGGCGCTCATGGCGCGTCGTCCCTTCCCCAAAATGTGCCCGGAAATCGCCCTCTCACCGGGCCGGGCACATTTAGCGGGGGGGCACGGCCACGTCTACCTTGGAAGGCTTGCGCCAAAGCGACAAAGAGGCACCCCGGATGCCTGGGGTGCCTCATTTCCTTGGGATAACCTGTGGGACGCCAAATCTCAGGGCAGAAGCACCCGGTCGATGACGTGAATCACCCCGTTGCTGGCCCGGACATCGGCCTTGACCACCCGCGCGCTGTTCACACGAACACCGCCATGTTTGCGCACCACGAGGCTCTTGCCGTTCAAGGTCCGCACGTGAGAGCGGCCTGGCGCAATGTGGGCCGAACCGATACGGCCGGCCACCACGTGATATTTGAGGATGGCGGCCAGCTTATGCTTGTTTTCAGGGCGCAGGAGCGCGGCGACCGTTCCCTTGGGCAACCTCGAAAAGGCACGATCGGTGGGGGCAAACACCGTCAACGGGCCCTTCCCGGTCAATGCAGGCACCAGCCCTGCCGCCTCCGCGGCCGTCAGCAGGGTCGAGAATTGTCCAGCACCTTTGGCCACCTGGACGATGTTGGCCGCATACGCTCCAGCGGCCGACACCGCCAGTATTGCAGCCGCAAGGATACCTGTCGCGAACTTCATTCCGGATCTCCCTCTCATGGTTTGTCAGTCAGACCCCATGCCAACGCCCCGCAGCCGCCTGGCGGATTGCACCTGACGCAAACTTAACAAGAGGGGCTGGGGTGCGGGCGACCGGCCCCAAAATCGAGGGGCCGCCTGGTCCCGATGATCCAGGCCGGATCAACAAGCGTTAATTTGGAACAACGAGCGAGGTTCGGTTATGGTCCAGGTTCTGGAACGCACACTGCCGTCGAGGCGTCTGCCGCCAAGTGCGATATCAAGGACCATGGCCGATCTTCTCTCCAAAGTTGCACAGAGCCGCGACATCGAGGCCTTCCGCAGGCTTTACGACCTCTACGGGCCACGTGTGAAAGCCTACATGATGCGTCAGGGAGCCGACGCAACAACGGCCGAGGATCTGGCCCAGGAGACGCTCCTGACGGTCTGGCGCAAGGCAGCGCTCTATTCGGACGAGAAGGGCAGCGCGACGACGTGGATTTTCACCATTGCGCGTAATCTGCGCATCGATCGGCTGCGTAGAGAGATGGCTTGGCAGCCGTTGCCGGAAAACAGGGACGAAGAAGCCTCCGGTGATCCCGGTCCGGACGACGAGCTGGCAACGCGCGAACGCCGGGACAGAGTGCGCGCGGCCTTGGCCACGCTTCCGCAGGACCAAGCCGAAGTGGTGGCGTTGTCGTACGTTGAGGGCTTGTCCCACAGCGAGATTGCCGAACGGCTGGGCGTGCCGCTTGGAACGGTGAAGTCGCGTA
This sequence comes from uncultured Hyphomicrobium sp., assembly GCA_964655725.1. Classification (GTDB taxonomy): domain Bacteria; phylum Pseudomonadota; class Alphaproteobacteria; order Rhizobiales; family Hyphomicrobiaceae; genus JAGVSR01. Next base: position 12,317 of record CAZZPH010000016.1, on the reverse strand, counting down.
TGAGACTGGCCTATCAGAAGGTGAAGGAATCGATCGGGGACGACGTTTGAACATGAAGATCACCCATCACCTGGACACCGCGACCTTGATGACGTGCGCCGCAGGCAGCCAGCCGGAAGCGCTCGCCGCCGTGGTCTCCTCTCATTTGGCTGTTTGTCCGGCCTGCCGGGCCGAGCTTGGCGATCTGTCATTGATCGGCGAAGCACTCTTCGAGGGTCTGGACCCGGCCGCTGTGGAACGGGAGGCACCCGTCGTCGCTCTGCGCGCTGCCGAGGCGGACGCGGACACACCGGCTCCTTCGGATACTCTCGCCGACACGGATATTCCCGCGCCGCTGCGCAATGTATTGAAGGGCCGCCTGGAAGATGTGCCATGGCGGCGCCTTGCCCCGGGCGTGTGGCATCATCCCATCTGCCTGTCGGCCGGATCGGAAGGGGACCTGCGCCTGATCAAAGTTGCCCCTGGTGTCGCATTGCCCGAGCATGGACATGGCGGCAGCGAACTGACGCTGGTCCTGTCCGGCCGGTACACCGACGCGTTCGGCACCTTCGGGCCCGGCGATGTGGCCGATCTAGGCGACGACGTCGAGCACCGGCCCGTTGCCGACCCACTCGAAGGGTGCATCTGTCTTGTTGCCTCTGAGCGCAAGGCGCGCTTCCGCAGCATGCTGGCCCGCATCGCACAACCGTTCACGGGCCTTTAGAACCGCCAGCCTGGGAGATCGTTGCTTTGGCGCCAGGCGCAATAGTGAAGTCGCCACCGCGCGCCAACTGGCGGCGTGTCTGGATCACGGGCGCGAGCACGGGGATCGGCCGCGAGATCGCCGTGATGCTCGCCCAGCGCGGCATCCATGTGGTCGCCTTCGCGCGCTCGGCCGACAAACTTGCCGAATTGAGCGCAACCAGTGGAAAGATCACAAGCGCCGTGCTCGACGTGAGTGATCTGGCAGGCGTGCGCGCCACCATGGGACAAGCGCTCCAGGATCACGGCACGCCGGATCTTGTCATCCTCAACGCCGCCGTCTGGCATCCGATGGATGCTGCAAACTTCGATGCGGAGAAGGTGGCGCAATCGGTGAACATCAACGTGCTGGGCGTCACGAACTGCCTGGACGTCGTGATGCCGGCGATGATCAGACAGGGGTCCGGGCGGCTTGCGTTCGTGGCATCGGTGGCGGGCTATCGCGGGCTTCCGAACTCGCCGGCTTATGCCCCCACCAAAGCGGCTTTGATCTCGCTCGCAGAGAGCCTGCACGCAGACTTGAGCCGCCACGGCGTCGCGGTCAGCATCATCAATCCCGGGTTCATCGATACGCCCATGACGTCTGTGAATACTTTCCCGATGCCGTTCATCATGCCGGCCCCGGAAGCAGCCCAGCGCATCATCAAAGGACTGGAGAAGGGCCGATACGAGATCGCATTTCCCTGGCCGCTCGTCACCATGCTCAAGATTGCGCGCGTGATGCCCAACCGCGTGTTCCTGTGGTGGGTGCGCCGGTTCATCCTCAAAAGCTCATGACGATGCCGGTCAGAGTTTGGTGAAGCGGTAGTGCCCAACATCAACCACGGCTCTCTCGAAACCGACCTCGCAGTAGGTGAGATAGTAGAGCCACATTTTCCGGAAGCGATCGTCGAAGCCTAAGGCTTCGATCTGCGGCCATGTCGCCTCGAAACGCTCCCGCCAGATCCGTAACGTTCTGGCATAACTCTGGCCGAACCTCACAATGGGCTCGAAGGTAAGTCCGGCTAAGGCCGCGTATTTCTCCATATGGCCTTCGGTCGGCAGCATTCCGCCCGGGAAGATATAACGTTGAATAAAGTCAGGCCGCGACCGGTAGAGCGGATAATCCGCATCCCCAATCGTGATCGCCTGCACGATAGCCGAGCCGCCGGATTTGAGCCGATCTGACACCTGCGAGAAGTAGACCGGCCAATGTTCCTCTCCGACGGCCTCGATCATCTCGATCGAAATAATCCGGTCATACTGCTCCTCCACGTCCCGGTAATCGGTGAAGCTCACCCGGGCGCGATCGCAAAGCCCCCCCGCGGCAAGGCGGGCCTGCGTATAGGCCAGTTGCTCACGCGAGACCGTGATGGCATCCACCTCGGCGCCCGCACGCACCAGACGCTCCGCCATTCCACCCCAGCCGCATCCGATTTCCAGAACGCGGTGACCGGGCTCGAGGTTGAGTGCAGCGATCGCTTGCGCGTATTTCTCATCCTGGGCTTCGTCCAGCGTCATGGCGTCACGAGCAAACAACGCGCTGGAGTAGGTCATGCCGGGATCGAGCCACAGCTCGTAGAATGCGTTGCCCAGATCATAGTGCGCCGCGATGTTGCGCCGGCTGCCGCGGCGCGTATTGCGCTTCATCTTGTGGGCGATCTTGTCGGTAAAGCGGGTTTGAAACACGCTGCCGCCCGCTTGCGAGAGTGGATGATAGTTATCGATATAGAAACGGATCAGTTGGCCCAGATCCTCTGTCTCGATGTCACCGCGCATGTAACTTTCGGCAAACCCGATGTTGCCCCGCATGATGGCTTGCGAGATCACACCAAGACGATTGAGCTTGAGCGCGGCTTGGAGCGCCCCGCCACCTCCAATGGTGCGCGAACGGCCCGAAGGAAGGGTCAGCGCCAGGCGGCCGGCCGTCACCCCGTCCATGCGCCGGGCAGCAAGACTGAGAAGCAGTTCATCGCGCCAACTCGCCCAGCGCCCACCGGCCCGGCCATCCCGGGCGTCTCCAAGAGTGTCGTCACGCTGCATCAGGCACCTTGCCGTTCTGGGTTTCAGCGATGGAATAGGTGTAACGGGGCGTACTGTCACCGCGGGTCACGGGTATGCCCTTCAGCCATAGCTTCAGGGCTTCCCAATGGATCCCCGCCATCACCTTCCAGGTCATCAGAGGGAACCGCCACAGCAGCGACAACAGACGGCGGTCACTGGCCGCTTCGCCCTCACCTGTAAAATGGGTCTTGATGAGCGCGCCGTCCTGATCCGACAGCCGCACACCCACCGTCACGCGAACACCGGGCTCGGTCACCTGGAAATGATAGATGCCGTGGGGGCTCGCGAACGGAGAGACATGCATCCTCTTGACGGAAGATTGTGCATGAAGTCCGTCATCGGATCCGGTCACTGGAACGACATAGCTGTGGCGCTCGCCCCAGGTATTGTTGACCTCGTAGACAATCGCCTGTGCCCCACCCGACCGGTCCAGGCAGTAATACACGCTGATGGGATTGAAGACGTAGCCCAACATGCGCGGATAGCTCAGAAGCAGAATGCGCCCTTCGGCATCCACACGGACGCCGCCCTCGTCAAGCAATTGCCGCACATGAGCCGCAAGTCCTGACGTCTCGCCGGGACCATGATCGCGCTCGTGGAAACTGAAAACATTGCGCCGATTGACCGAGAACAGCCGGAAGCTGCGATCGAGTTCGGGAAGCGCATCGAGATCGACCAGCATGGAGAAGACGCGATAACGCAATGCGTGGGGGCGGGGCCTCAGCCGCTTGTGGATGACATTGCCGGTGTAGATCATCATCGACGTCACGCCTGCGCACTCCGCGCGATGGATGCCATCTCGTTTGGGTCATCAAGCATCTGCTTATCGCGTGAGCGAGGCAAGACCCAAGGCCGGCGCATATCTCCCAGCGCTTCCGCCGCGGTGAGGCCCGCATCCAGCCCATCCTCGTGGAAACCATAGCCCGAGTAACTCCCAGCGAACCAGGTCTGCCGCCGTCCCTGTAGACGGCGCAGTTCCGGCTGGGCATTGAGTGCCGCGGTATCAAACAGCGGATGATGATAAACGAGGCGCCGCAGCACCTTTTCCTCATCGATGCTCCGGGATGGGTTGAGTGAAACGAAGTAGTCGGGTGCATCGCCAAGAGGCTGCAGCTTGTTCATCCAATAGGTGACATTGAGGTCGCGATTGTCGCCACTGCGCCCCAGATAGTTCCAACTCGTCCACAGGCGGCGGCGCACCGGCATCAGCGCCGCATCACGATGCAGCACCACGTCGTTGCGCGTGTAGCGAAATGCACCAAGCAGCCGGCGTTCGTCCTCGTCCGCATCGCTCAAGAGCGCCAGCGCATCATCGGCATGACAGGCAACGAGGCAGCGGTCGAACGATAGCTCCTCGCCACTGCGCGTTCTGACACTCACGCCGCCGTGCCCGCGTGTCAGGCTCACGACGCCGTCGCCGGAAATCGACCGCCCCTCGTAAGCGTCCAGGAGACGGCGGACGTACTCCCGGCTGCCGCCCTTCACCGTGCGCCACTGCGGCCGGCCGGAAAGTTGCAGCAGGCCATGATTGGAGAAAAAGCGCGCAAATGCTGCTGCGGGAAACTCCAGCATCGCCGATGCTGGCGCCGACCAGATCGCAGCGGCCATCGGCAGCACGTGACGATCGATGAAGGCCGACGAATAGCCCCGATCGCGGACCCAGCGTCCCAGTGTCAGATCGCGATCGTTCGAGGCGGCCGCCAGGTCTTCCGCCTCGCGGAAAAAGCGCAGAATATCCTGCGCCATGCGCCAATGCGACGGGCGCAGCAGATTGGAGGGCTGCCCGAACAGGCCGGTCAGACCGTTGCCGTTGTACTCGAAGGCCCCCTCGTCGAGGGAAACGGAGAAGCTCATGTCCGTTGGCGCCGTCGGTACGCCGAGGATCGAGAACAGCGCGATCAGATTGGGATAGGCGCGCGTGTTATAGACGATGAAGCCGGTATCGACCGGTGTCGTGCCGCTCTCGTTGACGACATCGACCGTGTGACTGTGTCCGCCGAAGCGATCTTCGGCCTCGAAGAGCACCACATCGTGGCGCTGGCCCAGCAGCCAAGCTGCGCCGAGCCCGGTGATCCCGGCGCCAATCACTGCAATTCTCACGCGATCCCACCCTGTTGATGCGGCACGACGGCCCAATGAGATTAACGGGCAAGGTGTCGGGTTGGATCAACAGTCGCCTCCCAGCACACCCCAGCCGGCCAGCGCCCCGATTGTGCGTTGCACTATCGCAGCCGCGTGCGGTTTGGAGATCACATTCGGAGCGAATTTCAAACTGCCGGAGAGCTTTAAGCAAGATGTCGCATCAAGAATCTATTAACCTTCCTTACTGCAGATTGAATGGGCGTGGGCCAGACGGACACCTCCCGATCGCGGGCGTAACCTGGCTGCTCCATGCCCCATCTTCAACGCCCAGCACGAGGTCCCGCCATGCCGGTCGATAGTATTCTGCGAGCCTTGGGTGCCATCACCTGCATTTACACCATCGGACTGTTCGTCGCCCTGATGAGTACGGCCGCCTTGGAGGCCGCCGCACGCGACGGAGGCGTTGTATGTGCCGATCGGAGCTGCCAGACCCTCGCCCTCTCCCAGGCCGGCACCCACAACCATCACGCCGCACCTGAGGCCGGCGGTAGTGTGATCCACATGGCGGCGATGTTCTTCGCCAAGAACCTCTGAGCAGACCCTGCGCTCCGGCACAATCCAATCATACCCGCAGACCCGGCCGCGTCCGCTGCTCCGTGCGCCGGTCAATCGGCCCGGCGCTGGCGTTTCACGAGGCGATCGATCTCCATCAACTCAGCGATGAGATCCTCAAACTCGTGAAGCGGCACCATGTTGGGACCATCTGAGGGGGCACGCTCAGGCGCCTCGTGGGTCTCGATGAACAGCCCCGCAACGCCGACGGCAACCGCAGCCCGGGCGAGCACCGGAACGAACCTGCGGTCACCTCCCGAGCTTGTGCCCTGCCCACCTGGCTGCTGCACCGAATGGGTCGCATCGAAAATGACCGGCGCGCCCGTCTCCGCCATGATCGGCAATGACCGCATGTCGGTGACGAGCGTGTTGTATCCGAACGAGGCACCGCGCTCAGTGAGGAGAACTTGAGAATTGCCACTGCCGACGACCTTATCGACGGCATTGCGCATGTCCCAAGGCGCCAGGAACTGGCCCTTCTTGATTTTGACCACCCGCCCGGTGCGTGCGGCGGCCACCAGAAGATCGGTCTGACGGCACAGAAACGCCGGGATCTGCAGCACGTCGGCAACCGGAGCGACCAGCGCACACTGCGCCGTCTCATGGACGTCGGTCACGACCGGCAGACCAAGGCTCTCCCGGATCTCGGCAAACACCGGCAGCGCCGCCTCCAACCCAAGTCCGCGGCGCCCGGACAGCGAGGTTCTATTGGCTTTATCGAAGGACGACTTGTAGACGAGACCTATACCAAGCCGGCCGGCGATTTCTTTCAGCGCAGCGGCCATCTCGAGAGCATGCTGGCGGCTCTCCATCTGACATGGCCCGGCCAGAATCGCGATCGGCCCGGAGTTGCTGAAAGCAACGCCACCGGCGTGCACCACCGCAAGTGGCGCCTGATTGACACGTTCAGTCATAACCGCACCTCATACCGGGCAACGTCCTGGCTCGAAAGATGAAACTGGCACGTCACCCGAACCACCGCGTCCGCAATCCGGCACTCCAAGGTCTGGCAAGGACATGGCCTTGCAGAACACGACGGGAACGTGTAGAGTACGTTCATGATTTGTACAGCCAATGAACTTTTGGGATCCGTTCCGCATTCGTGTGCAGGACGCGGTCCGGCAATCGACTGCTCCAGGGGGATCGACGTGCCATGCTGACCCAGAAACAGAAAGAGCTACTTCTTTTCATCCACACCCGGATGCAGAGTGAAGGCGTGCCACCGTCCTTCGACGAGATGCGCGATGCCCTGGACCTGAAATCGAAATCCGGCATCCACAGGCTCATCACGGCACTCGTGGAGCGCGGCTTCATTCGCCGTCTGCCCCACCGTGCACGCGCGATCGAGGTCATCAAGCTTCCAGAGAATGCCTTGGCGCCTGTTGTCGCCAGCGAAACGCCGCGCCGCGAATTCCGCCCCAGCGTGATCGACGGACCCGTGCGAACCGGCGAGCCAAGTCTACCTCCTGCCCATATGATCGAAGCACGGCTGTCCTCGGTGCCCCTGATGGGCCGCATCGCGGCGGGCGTACCCATCAGCGCGATCCAGAACCACTCCCAGGATGTCCCCTGCCCGCCAGATCTTCTGGGCCGCGGCGAGCACTTCGCTCTCGAGGTCAAGGGTGATTCGATGATCGAGGCGGGGATCCTTGATGGCGACACGGTGATCATTCGCCGTTGCAACACAGCCGAGAATGGCGACATCATCGTGGCTCTCGTCGAGAAAGAAGAGGCAACTTTGAAACGGCTGCGCAAGAAGGGCTCCACGATCGCACTCGAGGCTGCAAACCCGGCCTATGAGACTCGCATCTTCAGGCCCGATCAGGTCGACATTCAGGGCCGCCTCGTCGGACTGCTGCGCCGCTATTGACGGCCGCGACCTGAAGCGCTGCGCCATAAGGGCACGCTGGCCCTAGTGCAAGGCACCAGGGCGCGCCACCGGGTGGGGCACCATCACATGCCGTCGTCGGCTGCGAGCCACTCCTCGTCATCCGGGCCGTAGGCTGCTGCGGTCCAGGCGCGAGGATCAAGCATCCCCTCAGGTGGAGAGAACAGCATCAAGCGGTTGCTGCCTGTCTCAGTATATGTGCCTCGGCCCTTCACGCTCCGGCCCGGTGTGCCCTCTGAGGCAGCATGGCGGGACGGGCTACGCTCAACTTCCAGCCGGCCCCAGGGCCGGGTTCCACGCTGCTGGCCGACGCTGGTTACGCGCAAGTCGCCAGTGCCGGAGATATGGATTGTATGCGTGCCTGACCTCAGCAAGGCATCGCGGTCGATCACCGCGCGCGGACGCGGGCAATGGCGGGGCGCATAACCGTCGATGATGAGGATATCCGCCCGCCGGCAGTCCTCCGCACCACCGGAAGGGTGGCGCAGTACCGCTACGACCATGCCGCGCACGCGCGCCGTGCAGCCTGTCCCGTCACATCGAAAGGGAGAACTGCGGCGCGCCTCACGCGGCGTCCTCTCATCCCCATCCTGCTCCAGCCAGCGCGACAATTCGAACGTCGAGGGCCGCGACGCCAGAACGCCGAGCCGGCCGTCGGCCTGACGCACGGCGACGAGCGCCCCCTCCCGGCCGACGAGAACATCAGGCCGCTCAACGATGGGCGCCACGGCAATGCCTGCTGCAATGATGGGAACACCGATTAGCCGCCAGCGGCGTTGCCAAAGTGACAGCCACAAGGCACCAAACAGGACGAGTGAAAAGCCCACATTGGATATGGCGCTGATCCTCGTGACGGCCCCGGGAAGTGATGCGACCCACTCTGTCACATGCCCCATGAAATCCAGGCCCGCACCCATGATCAAGAGCGGAACGGCCTCGAGATGCAGCGGCATCAGAAGGAGACTTGCAAGTGCTGCGGGCATGACCGCGATATTGAAAACCGGCAATGCTGCGACGTTCGCCAGCAAGGCGTACTGCTGGCTGGCATGGAAATGATAGATGGAGAGGGGCGCCACAGCCGCACTCGCGACGATCGTCGAGAAGACGATACCTGCGAAAAACACGGCGGCCCGCCCGGCAAACGTTGGAGATGGGCGGCCCGCCCTCGCACGGCGCGCGCTGGCCACCTCGTAGGCTGAGATCAAAGCCACAACGGCGCCAAACGACATCTGAAATCCCGCATCCAGAAGGCTCTCGGGAAAAAGCGCGAGGATCACGAGGGCCGAGATCGCCACGTTGCGCATCGACAACGCGGGCCGTCCCAGCAGCACGGCCAGAAAAAACACCTGCATCATCAGGCAAGAGCGCACCGTTGCGGGTGTTCCCCCCGAGATCCCAAGATACAGGATGGCCGCCAGTGCCCCCGCGACGGCCGCCCACTTCTTGGTCGGAATGTTCAAGGCCAGAGGTGGAAAGAGGGCCAGCAACGCGCGTACGAAGGCAAACACCGTCCCCGCCATGATCGCCATGTGCATGCCCGAGATCGACAGGACGTGGATGAGCCCACTGTCACGATAGGCCACCGTCGTGGCCTCGCTGATACCTCCGCGCTCGCCGGTCAAAAGCGCCGTCGCAAGCGCTCCACGCTCGCCGGGCAGCACCGCCGTGACGCGCGCACCGATGATGGAGCGAACCGACTGCAGCCATGTGGCGATCTTCGTGGTGAGCGATATTTCCGCTGGAGGCGCGACCAGTTCTGGCGCGCGCAGCGCGTAGCCCACCGCCCCGATGCCTTGGAAATAAGCCCTGCGGCCAAAATCATAACCACCTGGAATGGCCGGTGCGGACGGCGGACTGAGAGTGGCCGTAAACCGGATCGCATCACCCGGCCCGATGCCCGGAGCCGGAGCCAGAACGCGGATTCGAACACGTTGCGGCATGCGCTCTGGCTGCAGTCCCGCAATGGAAGTGACGTGCACGGTAAGGCGAACCCCGCGCACGGCATGCGGCTCGATGCGTTCGATGAGACCTCGCACTTCGGCCGCCCGCACGGGACGCTCCAGAACTGGAGCGGCCGCCAGTTCCGTCCGCACCTTGGCGGCCGCAAAACCGAGGCTGACGAGAAGCAGACACCCCGCAAGGAAGCTCCAGACGCCGTCCCGCGGCATCACCGCATGCACGAAGAGGACTGCTGCGACGGGCGCCAATGCGGCCGCCAGTCCCGGCTCATGCGGCATCGCGAAATATGCCGCGACACCGCACCCGAAAAGAACCGGCAGCCAGGCAACATGACGGGCCCGCTCCTCGCTCACCTGGAACCAGACCACCTGAAGGCCGTGCCATAACCAGAGCCGTGTGCGCACGCCATTCGCCGGCGGCCGGGCTGCGCGCCCCGCCTCGACGGCGGCGGTCCCATCGCCCTGGGAGACCCGCACCGACATCGCCCTTACCCCCCATTGGGCCTTGTGCTACAGGGGGCCATCTCCCACAGCATCGAAAAGCCCGCTACGCTCATGATAAAGACGAACGAGAGCGGCAAACCCGTCGTTCGGTTTGCCCCCTCCCCAACCGGATTTCTCCATATCGGCGGCGCGCGCACCGCGCTGTTCAACTGGCTCTATGCCAAGGGACGCGGCGGGACATTCCTGCTGCGGATCGAGGACACCGATCGGGAGCGCAACAATCCGGCAGCGGTCGCGGCTATTCTGGACGGTCTGCGCTGGCTGGAACTCGACTGGGACGGCGAGCCAGTCTCCCAGTTCTCGCGCGCTGCGCGCCACCGGGAGGTCGCAGAACAGCTGCTCCAGGCGGGAATGGCGTATCGCTGCTATCTCACAGCGGCCGAGCTCGATGCCATGCGCAAAGCCGCCGAAGCAGAAAAGCGGCCCCTCACCATCCGCTCGCCCTGGCGCGACCGGCCCGCCTCTGAAGCCCCCGCCGGAATGGCGTATGCCGTGCGCCTCAAGGCGGCCCGCGAAGGCGAAACCGTGGTTCAGGATCGCGTACAAGGCGAGGTCGTTTTTGCCAACAAGGACCTCGACGATCTCATCATCCTGCGCAGCGACGGCAACCCGACCTACAATCTCGCCGTCGTCATCGACGATCACGATATGGGCATCACGCACGTGGTGCGCGGTGTCGATCATCTGACCAATGCAGCGCGCCAGGCACAGATCTACGAGGCCATGGGCTGGAGCGTGACGGTGTGGGCGCACGTGCCCCTGATCCACGGGTCCGACGGCGCCAAGCTCTCCAAGCGTCACGGCGCGCAAGGCGTGGAGGACTACCGCGCCATGGGCTACCTGCCGGCCGCACTGCGCAACTATCTCGTGCGGCTCGGCTGGAGCCATGGCGACGACGAGATCATGTCGACGGATGACATCATCGGATGGTTCGATATCGACGATATCAACAAGAGCGCGTCGCGTTTCGATTTCAAGAAATTGGACGACCTCAACGCCCACTACATCCGCCACACCGCCGATGAGGAACTGGCACGGCGCTGTCACGACATGCTGACGCATCTCGGTTTCGTCGCGCTCGCAGACCTGGTGGAAGACCCCAAGGCGCCGCCGCGCGCCGACGCCGCACTCGCGCGTGACGTGCGCGCGATGTTGCCCAGTGTCACAACAGGCCCGCAGTTGGTGGAGCGGTTTACAGCCGTGGGGCCGAACGCCCTGGCGCGCGCGATCCCCTCGCTCAAAGAGCGCTCGCGCACGCTGGCGGACCTCGTCGCAGGCGCGCTCTATGTCGTGGCGGACCGCCCGCTCGTGCTGGATGACAAGGCCGCGAAGGTCCTGGACCAAGCGGGCCTGGAGATCCTCAAGGACCTGACGGGCAGTCTTTCGGCGGCCCCGTCCTGGGATGCCACCGCGCTCGAAGAGATCGTGCGCTCCTACAGCGAGGCAAGCGGAGCCAAGCTCGGCAAGATCGCTCAACCCTTGCGGGCGGCCCTGACTGGGCGCACGGTGTCACCACCCGTCTTTGATGTCATGAATGTTCTGGGACGCGAGGAAACACTGGCAAGATTGGCGGATCGGCTGGGTTGACGTCATGTTGCGACACAGGAAAGCACCTTAGACTAAGGGCATAGTTGGCCAACTGCTCGCACTTGCGGTAGTCTATTGCGCAACGCAGCACGGCCAGAACCACGATGCAGTTCATTGGCATCTCGCCGTCTTGTGAAATCGGAGTTCTCTATACAATGACGAGCCAGGTCACAAATCGGAAGCAGGGCGAGGGTGCTGAACATGCAGCACTGCACCTCGATGGCGCAGCGGTGGAATTGCCGGTCCGGCATGGCACGATGGGACCGTCCGTCCTCGACATCGGCCGCGTTTATCGCGAGACCGGGTGCTTCTCCTACGATCCTGGTTTCACCTCGACCGCAAACTGCGCCTCTAGCATCACCTACATCGACGGCGACAAGGGCGAATTGCTCTACCGCGGCTACCCGATCGAGCAGCTGGCGGAGCAGTCGAACTTCCTGGCCGTCTGCTACCTCTTGCTGAATGGCGATCTGCCGACCAACGACCAGTACCGCGATTTCCGGCGCACCATCGCCACCCACACGATGGTGCACGAGCAGATGACGCGATTCTATACCGGGTTCCGGCGCGACGCCCATCCTATGGCCGTGATGGTCGGCGTCGTTGGCGCGCTGTCGGCCTTCTATCACGACAGTACGGACATCACGAATCCTGAACACCGCCGCATCGCCACCAACCGCATGATCGCGAAAATGCCGACGATCGCGGCCATGGCCTATAAGTATTCGATCGGGCACCCGTTTATCTATCCGCGCAATGATCTCGACTACACGTCCAACTTCCTGCAGATGTGCTTCGCGGTGCCGTGCGAGCCCTACATCGTCAATCCGGTCGTGGCGCGCGCGCTCGACCGCATCTTCATCCTGCATGCCGACCACGAGCAGAACGCCTCCACCTCGACG
>CAZZPH010000015.1:4036-20625 GCA_964655725.1 uncultured Hyphomicrobium sp. | reverse complement strand
TCCGCACTGGATGCGGCCGGCTTGATTTTGCGCCGCTTCAATGCTGCGGCATTGGTCCCGGCGCGGGCTGCACCGGCCGTGGGTTCAGGTGCCGACCCATAGGCCTTGACATGATCGATCCCCATTTCGCGCAGGATCTTCTGCACGCCCTTGATCGTGTAGCCCTCCGCATGCAGCAGGCGGCGGATCCCGCGCAGAAGTTCCATGTCTTCGGGCCTATAGTAGCGCCGTCCGCCGCCGCGCTTCATGGGACGGATCTGGGGAAATTTCGCCTCCCAGAAGCGAAGGACGTGCTTGGGGATGTCGAGGTCGCCAGCGACCTCACTGATGGTGCGAAATGCTTCGGCGGCTTTCGACATGTCGGTTCCTTGCCCACCGGCGGGTGCGGACAGAATGTGAGGTGAAGGATCAGTCGCCATCTTACCCCGTCCACATGGCCGGTGTCCTCCATCAAAAGGTCGTGCGGTGTGCTCTGCATGTGGAGAAGCCCACGCGATGCATGGCACACAGCGTGAGTGTTTGCGAAATCAGATGGGTAGACAGAGGGCGCGCATTGAAGGAGCAGAGGAAAAAATATGGATTGCCATCATAGGGCGAGGATGCGTTGCGCCGGTGAAGGCTCTATTCCGCAGCTTTGCGGCGTGACTGGCCCGCGTTGATGCGGTCCTTCATGATGTTGCTGGGGCGAAATACCAGCACTTTGCGCGGTGTGATTGGAACTTCCTTGCCTGTCTTCGGATTGCGCCCGACGCGCTGGCCCTTTTGGCGAATGCCAAACGATCCGAAAGATGAGAGCTTTACCGATTCTCCCCGCGCCAGGCTTGCGGAGATTTCGCCCAGCACCAGTTCAACGAGTTCTTGAGATTCATTGCGCGGCAGGCCGACTTTCTTCACGACGGCCTCGGCCAAGTCCGCCCGTGTCAGTGTCTTTCCAGCCATGGCCTCATGCCTCCCGCATCCGGTCCTTTACGGGCGTTTTTCCCGTGTTTGACAGATATGCTAACCGGGGCGCCGCCGGAGGTCAACGTAGGTAATGATGCAACATGCTGAAAATAAACAAATAATCCGGACCCCCGTGGTGCGATGCAGCAAATTGGACGGTTGCGGCTTCCAAATCACCACCGGACCAGCACTGCACCCCACGTAAATCCGCCACCCATGGCCTCCATCAGCACGAGATCGCCGTCCTTCACCTTATGCTCATCCACCGCGGCCGCGAGCGCGAGCGGGATCGAGGCGGCCGACGTGTTGCCGTGGCGCGACAGCGTCTTCATGATTTTGTCGGGAGCGACGTTCAATTTGCGCGCGATGCCGTCGAGGATGCGCGCGTTCGCCTGATGGGGGACGTAGAGGTCGATTTCATCGGCGGCATAGCCGGACATGACAAGCATCTCTTCGATGACGCCTGAGATTTTCTGGACCGCGTGCCGGAACACCTCCCGTCCGTTCATTCTGAGGTGCCCGACTGTTCCCGTCGAGCCGGCGCCGCCATCGACATAGAGCAGGTCCTCGAAGCGGCCATCTGAGCGGATGATGCTCCCAAGGATACCGCGATCTTCGCGCGTGCCGTGCTGGGGCTGCGCTTCCAGAACGACGGCACCCGCCCCATCTCCAAACAGCACGCAGGTCGCGCGGTCGTTCCAGTCGAGGATGCGCGAGAATGTCTCCGCGCCCACAACCACGGCGCGGTTGAACTGGCCGGTTTTCAGAAAATTATCGGCGATGGTCAGCGCATAAACGAAGCCTGAGCAGACGGCCTGGACATCGAATGCTGCGCCCTTTGTTACGCCTAGCCCGTGTTGAATCTTGACTGCGGTTGCAGGAAAGGTCTTGTCGGGCGTCGCCGTAGCACAGATGACGAGATCGATATCAACAGGATCGATGCCGGCGCGCACCAGTGCCTGATGGGCCGCGGCAATGCCCAGATCGGAGGTCAGTTCATCGTCGCCTGCGATGTGGCGCTGATGGATACCCGAACGCTCCACGATCCATTCGTTGGTGGTGTCGACCGTTTTGGCCAGATCGTCATTGGTGACGACGCGCTTCGGCAGGTGGGCTCCCACTCCACGGATCACTGAACGTATGACTGCCACGATCTCGCCTCTTGCCTTTCTATCCCTTGGATCGCAGCGCGCCCTCTGCCCAGGGTGATGTCTGCGAGTGCGCTTCCGGTCTCCGCAAAGCGAATTGTCTCATGTATCAGGAGCAGCAGGAGTTGGCGTGTGGTGGAACGCTTGCAGATCATGGGCTAGCCGTTCCAGCAGCCCGCTCTGAGCCATTTCGTAGCCGAGATCGACGGCGCTCGCAAAGCCGAGTGCGTCGATGCCGCCGTGGCTTTTCACCACGATACCATTGAGCCCCAGGAACGTGCCGCCATTCACCCGGCGCGGGTCCATTTTCTTTTTAAGCACGCTGAGCCCACCCCGTGCGATAGCCGCACCCAGCCGCGACGTCCAGCTTCTCGTCAGCGCATCTTTTATATATTGACCGATCTGGCGAGCGGTGCCCTCGGCTGTCTTGAGCGCAATGTTGCCGGCGAACCCTTCGACGACGACCACGTCGACCTTTTCTTGCCCGATCTCGTCGCCCTCCACGTAGCCTCGATAGTCAAGCGGGAGCGCCCCGTCCTTCAGAATGGCATGAGCTTCCTTGACCTCGTCACCACCTTTGATCTCCTCCACGCCGACGTTGAGAAGTCCCACGGTTGGAGCCTCGACGTGAAACAGGGCGCGCGCCATGGCAGCCCCCATCAGGGCAAAATCTACCAGTTGGCGTGCGCTGGCGCCGATGTTGGCGCCGACATCGAGGACGATGCATTCCGATCGCACCGTGGGCCATAGGGCAGCAATGGCCGGCCGCTCTATTCCTGGCATGGGCCTCAGAACAAGGCGCGACATCGCCATCAGGGCGCCCGTATTTCCCGCCGATACGGCGGCGTGCGCTTCTCCCTGACGAACGGCCTCCAGGGCCAACCACATGCTTGATCCCTTGCCGCGCCTCAAGGCCTGGCTCGGCTTGTCATGCATGGCGACCACTTGCGTGGTGTGAACGATGCGCGATTTCGCCTTGAGGTCTTTATGCTCGTCGAGCACCGGCGCGATCTGCGCCTCGTCACCGAAGAATATGAAAGTGAGCTGGGGATGGCGAACGAGCGAAATAGCAGCCCCCGGGACGACCACGGATGGCCCGTGATCTCCGCCCATGGCGTCGAGCGCCAGCGTTCTAGCTTCTACCATGAGGTGGTCGCTTTCGAAAATCCAGGGGCGGGCGCGGGGCTCTGGCATCAGAATGCGTTGGCCTGTCCGCTCGGGGCCGGAACATAGCCATCCGCTTCCGCCTGACAACCGGAATCTCGGCTCTCAGCAGGCCGGTAAGGCGAGGAGGGGTCAACCAGGGACGCGGCCCGCCCGGTCGACAAGGCGGAAAAGCGCCTCCAGATCCGTGGGGCGCGACAAACGGTGCTCGCCGTCGGCGATTTCCACGATTTCCACCCATCCCCCCGTCAGGAACCCGGTAATCTCGCGCGTGTGGGCGGCGGGAACGTCTGAATCCAGAAGACCTTGCAGGATGAGCACTGGGCGGCCCGGGTTAAAGGGTTGGCGTCCCAGAAGGTGGGCGCGCCCGTCCTCGATCAGGTCCCGGGTGATCACGTAGGGCTCCCCATAATCCGAGGGCTCCAGGTAGACCCCGGTCTCCAACAGTGTGCGCCGGGCCTCCTCCGGGAAGCGCTTCCACATCAGTTCCTCGGTCATGTCCCAGGCCGGGGCAATCAGAACCAGGGCACGGATCCTGGCGGCCTCTGCGTCCTTCGTTTCCATCATGCGCTTGAGCAACATGAGGGCGATGTGACCTCCCATGCTGGACCCGATCACGATCTGGGGCCCGCGCGTGCGCGCTTTGAATACGGTGGTGGCTTCCTCGAGCCAGCGGCCGATCGTCCCCTCTTCGAAGCGGCCGTCAGAGCGGCCATGGCCCGAGTAGTCGAAGCGCGTGCAATCGATGCCGAGTTCGCGGGCCCGGTCCGCAACTGCGGTGGCCTTGGTGCTTGTCATGTCCGACTTGAAGCCCGACAGCCAGAAGAGCCCCGGACGTGTGCCGTCCCCCCGCTGCTCGGCTTCGACGGCAATACGCCGCAACGCGTCTCCTGCTCCAACCTCGATCATTTGCGGTTCCTGAACGTTCATCCTAAGAGTGCGGGCCCGCGACTGGAGGAACATCGACGTTGGCCGCTGACAGTCCCACCATACTCCAGATCATCCCGGAGCTCGACACCGGGGGAGCTGAGCTATCGACACTGGAGATCGCCGAGGCGATCTGCAGGAGCGGGGGGCAGGCGCATGTCGTTACACAAGGCGGCCGCATGCTGTCGCGGCTGGAGTCCCTCGGCGCAAAAACTCACATCCTTCCGGTCGCGACAAAAAATCCACTGCGAATGATCGCCAACGCCGTCAGCATCGGCAGGATCATCCGCAATACGGGTGTGGATCTTGTCCATGCCAGGAGCCGCGCTCCGGCGTGGAGCGGGCTATGGGCCGCACGTGCGACAGGCTGCCGGTTCGTGACGACATATCATGGCGCCTACAACGAGCACTCTGCTGCAAAGCGGTTCTACAACAGCGTCATGGCGCGAGGCGATCTGGTGATCGCCAATTCAAATTACACACGCGATCTCATACGATCCCGCTACCAGACACCCCCACATCGTATCCGCGTCGTCCATCGCGGCGTTGATGACAGGAGCTTCGATCCTGAGGCCATCTCTGCGGAGCGCGTTGCGCGTCTCAGAGCCGCGTGGGGACTGGCACCGGGCGATCGCGCAGTCCTGCAGGCCGCCCGGTTGACAGGCTGGAAGGGGCAGAGCGTCGTGGTGGAGGCAGCACGGCACCTTGCCGCGCAGGGCTGGCCCGCAGGAGCCGTCGTTATTCTTGCAGGCGACGATCAGGGACGGCACGACTATCGGCTCAGTCTGGAACGGGCCATCGCAGCAGGAGGGCTGGAAGGCAAAGTGCGGCTTGTCGGCCATGTGGACGACATGCCGGCAGCCTATCGTGCCGCTCATGCCGCGGTGGTCGCCTCGATCGAGCCCGAAGCCTTCGGGCGAACAGCGGTCGAGGCCCAGGCCATGGGCTGCCCCGTCATCGCGACCCGAATCGGCGCGCCGCAAGAGACGGTTCGGGCCGGGCCAGAATGCGGCGGGCAGGACATCACAGGCTGGCTGGTGCCTCCCGCGGATGCGGCGACCCTCTCGGGCGCCTTGAGAGCGGTTCTGGCCTTGAATGACGAGGAACGCGGGCACCTGGGACGCCGCGCCCGCCTCCATGTGCTGGAATTGTTCACGTTAACCTCGATGCGGCGCAAGACCCTTGCGGTTTATGACGAGTTGCTCGGCACGCAATTGGAGGGCGCCTACGTGGCCGCAGACCCACAGCTTGCTGGCTAAGGTTAGCGCCTGCCCGTCGAGACGGCTTGACTGGAGGTGCAACTTTCTTGATTCTACAGCCGCTTCGCCCGAGTTCTCACGAACGGCGGTCGGGGCGTGTACGGCGTTCCTGTCGCAGGGCCACCCTCGGCCCGGTGGAAGGCGCGCCCGACCGATACCGAAAACAGCTAGAGGAGAGTGACCCATCCGCAGACCCATGCGAGCCGCGCCAACGCGCGAGCAGACCGGCCCCAGGATCAACGACGCCATCCGGGCCCGAGACGTTCGTCTCATCGACGAAAACGGACAGAATGTCGGGATCGTCAGCAAAGTAGATGCTCTGCAGCGTGCGACCGAAGCAGGCCTCGATCTGGTCGAGATTTCGCCCGACGCCGAGCCGCCGGTCTGCAAGATCCTGGACTTCGGAAAGTTCAAGTATCAGGAACAGAAGCGTCTCGCTGAGGCGCGTAAGCATCAGAAGATCGTCGAGATCAAAGAAATCAAGATGCGCCCCGGCATCGATGATCATGACTATGACGTCAAGATGCGGGCAATGAAGCGCTTCTTCGAGGAAGGTGACAAGGTCAAGATCACCCTCAGGTTCCGCGGGCGCGAAATGGCGCATCAGCATCTGGGTATGAACGTCCTTCTGCGGGTCAAATCGGACACTGAGACGTTCGCGAAGGTGGAATCTGAGCCCCGCTTCGAGGGCCGCCAGATGATTATGGTGCTGGCGCCGAAATGATCGGCCAGCACGGGACCGGGATTTGGCCCCGGTGCGGGTCCGGGAGGCAGGCCGGCGTGATAGTGGATCGCCGCCTCTTCCTGATCATGGGTGCATCCTTTTCTGTCGCATTGCCCCGTGCGAGTGAAGCGCGCCGCGGCAACTGGTACATCGGTACCATTCCGGATCAGCCCTTCGACATCCAGATCGTCGATTCGATGAAAGTGCCCCCGGCCTTTCGCCGCCAATCCGTGGACTACCACCGCGATGCCGCTGTCGGCTCGATTGTGGTCGAGAAGGATCAGCGCTTCCTGTTCCACATCACGGCCCCCGGCAAGGCCGTGCGCTACGGCGTAGCGGTCGGACGCCAGGGTGTCGCTTGGCGCGGAGAGGCTGTCGTTGGGCGCAAAGCCAAATGGCCCGGGTGGACCCCGACGGAGCGCATGCGCGCCCGCGATCCTTCGCTGCCGGCGCACGTTCCGGGTGGACCGCGCAATCCGCTGGGAGCCCTCGCGCTCTATCTCTTCAAGGATGGGCGTGACACTCTTTACCGGATTCACGGAACCAGCGAGCCGTGGAGCATCGGCAAAGCTGCATCCTCGGGATGCATCCGGCTACTCGACGAGCACATCTTCGAGCTTTATGCGAGTATCACCATCGGCGCGAGGGTCATCGTGCTGTAACTGCCGGCTCTTTAATCATGCTGCTTCGTACTCTAGAGCCCTATGCTGGGCCAACTCCACAGGCGGACGCAACGTGGCTCAAAGCGATTCGGACTCAAACACGCGGGAGACAGGGTTGAAACAGGCTGGGCGCTACATCCTGATCGGTGTCATCACGGCGGCACCACTGGCGATCACCTGGATCATCGTTGAGTTCCTGTTCAACCAGCTCTCGCGTCTCGGCCGGCCGTGGGTTTCAGGCGCGGCGCGCGCCATTGCGCCCGAGCACCCCGAGATGGCATCGTGGCTCGAGAACGAACTGTTCCTCTCGGTCCTGGGTGTCGTTCTCATCATTTCGTTGTTGTGGCTGCTGGGATGGACCGCGACCCGCGTCATGGGCCAGCGTCTCATTGATCTGTTCGAGGCCCTGGTCGGGAAAATCCCTGTCGTCGATAAGATCTATACGGCAACGAAGCGCTTCCTGAATGTGGCCGGGACGTCGCCCGATGGAGAACGGCGCGTCGTTCTCATCGACTTCCCGTCACCCGAAATGAAAACCATCGGTCTGGTCACGCGAACCCTGAAAGACAGCACGACGGGGGAAGAGCTGGCCGCCGTTTATGTCCCGACCTCGCCCAATCCCACCTCCGGCTACATCGAGATCGTGCCTGTTCGTGATCTCACGTACACAGAGTGGACCTTCGATCAGGCCATGTCGTTCGTGATTACGGGCGGTTCCAACGCGCCCGATTCGATCAACTACTTCCCTGCAACGAAGGACCGCACATCAAAGAGTTGATCGACGTCCCCGTTCAGCTATCAGGGTTGCAATGCAAGCCAATCTCCTTGTTCTTCTCTTTCTCATCCCGTTCATCGCAAGTCCGCTCGTCGTTGCGGCCTCACGCCGCTCGCGCTCGGCTGCGGCCTGGACGGCGGGTGCTGCCATGTCTGCGGGCCTTGTGGTGCTGGTTCCCCTGGCGCACGACGTGTTTCAGGGCACCACGGTCTTCGTGCGTGCGATGTGGCTTCCTGAATGGGGGCTCGACTTTGCGTTGCGGCTGGATGGTTTTGGCTTGCTGTTCTGCCTGCTGATCCTGGGCATCGGCCTGCTCATCGTTCTCTATGCAGCCTACTATATGCCCGCAAAGGACGGGCTGGGGCGGCTCTATGCGCTGCTGTTGCTGTTTGGCGGCGGTATGCTGGGTGTCGTTCTGGCTGAGAACATTCTCATGATGCTGGTGTTCTGGGAGATCACCAGCCTCACCTCGTTCCTGCTCATCGCCTACAAGTCCGAGGCCAAGGACGCACGTATTGCGGCCCGTATGGCCCTTGCCGTGACGGGTGGGGGTGGGCTTGCGTTGCTGGCGGGGCTCCTGCTGCTCGGGCATATGGCGCAGAGCTTCGAGCTTTCCGAAATCCTGACCCGGGGTGATGAGATCAGGGCGCATGAGCTCTACCCCGTGATGCTCGTACTGGTCCTACTGGGAGCCTTCACCAAGTCAGCGCAGTTCCCGTTCCATTTCTGGCTGCCGAACGCTATGGCGGCACCGACCCCCGTCAGCGCCTATCTCCACTCCGCGACTATGGTGAAGGCGGGCGTCTTTCTGCTTGGCCGGCTCTATCCTGTGCTTTCGGGAACGGAGCTGTGGATCATCCTGGTGGGCGGCACAGGGGCGGTGACGTTCATCTATGGCGCCTACATCGCGCTTCTCAAACACGACTTCAAAAGTCTCCTCGCCTACTCGACGATCAGCCATCTGGGACTGATCACCCTGCTGTTCGGCCTGGGGACGCACATGAGCGCCGTGGCGGCGGTGTTCCACATTATCAATCACGCGATCTTCAAGGCGTCGCTGTTCATGGCCGCCGGCATCATCGACCATGAATGCGGAACGCGCGACATGCGACGGATCAACGGGCTGTTCAAATACATGCCGCGCACCGCCGTGCTGGGAATCCTGGCTGCGGGCTCGATGGCGGGCGTCCCTCTGCTCAACGGCTTCCTGTCGAAGGAGATGTTCTTCATGGAGACCGTCGGGCATCCTGCGTTCGATGGTTATGCCTACTATGTGCTGCCCGCCTTTGCGACCATTGCGGGCGCGCTGTCGGTCGCCTACTCGGCGCGCTTCGTGCACGATGTCTTCTTCAATGGCGAGCCTGTGGACTTGCCTCAGACACCGAAGGAGCCGCCGGGCTGGATGCGGCTGCCTGTCGAGATTCTGGTGGCGCTCGTTCTCATTCTCGGCCTGTTGCCGCAACTGTCGGTCGGTGCACTCCTGGCGGTTGCGGCTGATGCCGTCGTTCCGGGTGGGGCTCCCGACTTCAAGCTCGCCGTCTGGCACGGGTTCAACCTTCCTCTCGCCATGAGCGTCGTGGCCCTCGGCATCGGTATGCTGCACTATCGCCGCCGGCAGCATCTCTATTCCCTGCATGAGCGTTATGCGCGGCCGATTTCGACATCGGTGGCTTTCGAGCGCGTCTTAAGGGATGCCGGGCGGGCTTCGGCATGGATCATCGGTCTTGCCGACAACCGTTCCGTGCGCCGCTATCTGATCGCCTTTCTGGTGTTCGCCATCGGATATGGGGCCTGGGCCTGGTCGGAAGCGCCCAGAGCTGAATTCACTGGTTCCTTAGGTCGCGGAGCGCTGGACTGGGCAGGATTGGCTGCGCTCGCCGCTCTGGCCGTCGGCGTGATCGGAACTGTTGCCTTTCACCGCGAGCGATTGAGCGCCGTCGTCTTCATGAGCGTTGCAGGGCTCGTGGTTGCGCTCACCTTCATACATCTCGAGGCACCGGATCTGGCGCTGACGCAGCTTTCGGTGGAGGTCGTCACGATTGTGCTGCTGCTGCTTTCGTTGCGCTTCCTTCCGGGCCGGGGTGCGGGGGAATCCTCTCGCGGCCGCATGGCCGGGGATGGCGCGCTCGCTTTGGTCGGCGGAGCCGGCGCTGCCGCGCTCACCTATGCGATGCTGACACGGCCCTTTGAGACGATTTCAACCTACCATCTGGCCAATTCCGTTCCAGGTGGCGGCGGATCGAATGTCGTCAACGTCATTCTGGTTGATTTCCGCGGCTTCGATACGCTGGGTGAGATTGCGGTTCTGGCGATGGCCGCGCTGGGTGTGGGGGCGCTCCTTGACCGCCTGCGCCTCAGGCCACATGCCGCGGACGCCTTGTCTGAGGCCGACCGGCATCCTGTGATGCTTGCCATGCTGATGCGCCCGCTTCTGCCACTTGCTCTGGCGGTTGCAGTCTACATCTTCCTGCGCGGGCACAATCTTCCTGGCGGCGGGTTCATCGCGGGGTTGATTGCCGCCGTGGCGTTCATGCTCCAGTACGTCGCGAGCGGCATCGACTTTGCCTCACAGCGGCTGCGGCTCGATTTCGCGAGGCTGATCGGCGCCGGGCTCGCGATTGCCGTCGCAACGGGGCTTGTCAGCATGGCGCTGGGCTATCCCTTCCTGACCAGCGCCTTCACCTACGTCCATCCCCCAGTCATCGAGAAGTTCGAGATCGCTTCGGCGATGGCGTTTGATCTGGGCGTGTTTCTGGTCGTGGTCGGCGCAGTCCTGCTGGCATTGTCCGAGCTTGGCATGCTGAGCCGCCGTGAGGCCGGCGGAGAGCCCAGCAGCAAGGCGGGGAGCTGAGCGATATGGAGATCATTCTCTCTCTGGGAGTGGGGTTGCTGGCGGCGGCGGGGATCTTCCTCATTCTGCGGCCGCGCACATTCTCGATCGTGCTGGGGCTGACGCTCTTGTCCTACGCCGTCAATATCATGATCTTCCTCGGCGGCAGAATCAGCGCGACTGATCCACCTCTTGCGCTTCCACAGATGCCCAATCCCGCCGATCCCCTGCCTCAGGCGCTGGTTCTGACGGCAATCGTCATCGGCTTTGGAATGACGGCCTATCTGGTCGCACTGGCGCTGCGCGCCAAAGGTGAGACAGGCAGCGATCACGTTGACGGCGAGGAGCGGTCATGAACCACCTCGCAATCCTGCCCATTCTCGTACCTTTGGTTGCCGCCTGCCTGCTTCTGCTCGCGCCGCGCAACGCCATCACAGCGCAGCGCGTGGTCTCGCTGGTTTCGGTCGCCGGACTTCTGCTCGTATCGGCCGCGCTTGTGCTCAGTACCAGCGATGGAACGATTGCAGTCTACCGGCTTGGCAACTGGCCCGCTCCCTATGGCATCGTTCTGGTTCTCGACCGCCTTTCGGCCGTGATGGTGACGCTGACTTCAGTGCTCGCACTTCCGGTTCTGCTTCACGCCATGACCGGGACCGATGAGGACGGGCGCTATTTTCATCCCTTCCTGCAACTGCAACTCGTTGGCCTGAACGGCGCCTTTCTGACCGGAGACCTGTTCAACCTGTTTGTGTTCTTCGAGATCCTGCTGTTGGCGTCGTATGCGCTGCTCGCCCATGGAGGGGGTGTGGAACGTGCGCGGGCCGGGCTCTCTTACGTGGTTCTCAATCTGACGGGATCGGCCGTGTTCCTGATCTCACTCGGTCTCATCTACGGAACGCTTGGCACCCTCAATATCGCCGATGTGGCCCATGTCCTCCCGCAGGTGCCGGTGGAGGATCAGGCCCTGGCCGCAACGGCGCTCGCTCTCATCATTGCGGTGTTCCTGCTTAAGGCTGCTCTGTTGCCGATGTCGCTGTGGTTGCCCCACGTCTATGCGGCGGCCTGTGCGCCAGTGGCAGCATTGTTTGCGATCATGACCAAGGTCGGGATCTACGCCCTGCTTCGCCTGTCCGCGATCGCGTTGCCGTCAGCCCCCTTCACGGCCTCGCTGTTGCAGCCCTGGCTCGTCTGGCTCGCGGTCGCGACGATTATCCTGGGCGCACTTGCCGCTCTTGCCGCCCGGCGCATGGCGACGCTGACGGCAGCTCTGGTGCTGATCTCGACGGGAACCTTGCTTGCGGCCGTGGCGGGCGGGAGTGCTGAGGCCATCGCATCCATGCTCTACTATCTGCCTCATACGACGCTGGCGACCGCGGGGTTATTTATCCTGGGCGATGCCATTGCTCGGGAGCGTGGAACCTTCGGTGATACCATCGAAAAGGGGCTGCCGATGCCGTCACTTCTGATGCTCGGAGGCATCTATCTCATGCTCGCAGTGGCCGTCAGTGGCGCGCCGCCGCTTTCAGGGTTCATCGGAAAAATCATGCTGATGCAGTCTCTGGCGTTCGCCAACGGTGGGGTTGCGGTGTGGGTGGCGCTGCTGGTGAGCGGGCTTGTCGTGGCGCTCGTTCTGGCGCGGGCCGCCAGCGCCTACTTCTGGGAGCCGGGATCGAAAGCCGACGACGACGTCAGCGCTGGCGATGTGCACCGTCCGCATGGGCTGACGCTTGCCGCACTGGCGCTCCTCACACTGTCGAGCCCGGCGCTGGTGCTGTTTGCCTCGCCGGTCTCCTCCCATGCGCGCGCGACCGCCGATCAGCTTCTTGCGCGCGCACCCTATATTGATGCTGTGCTGGGGGAACGCCCGGCGATTGAGCGTGAGAGGCGGCCATGAACCCTGTGCGCCGTCTCTTGCCCCTGCCGTTTGTCTCGTTGGCGATCCTTGGGCTGTGGGTCGCGCTGGCCCCTGGCATTTCGCTGGGGCACATCCTGCTCGGCAGCGTGCTCGCAGTGTCCATTCCGCTGCTGACGAAGGGGTTCTGGCCGGATGCGCCTCCTGTAGTGCGCCCACTCGTAGGACTTGCGCTGTTCTTGCGGGTGATCGCCGACATCGTGAGCGCGAACCTCACCGTCGCGCGGCAGGTGCTGGGGCCGACGGGTCAGCTGAAGCCCGGGTTCGTGACTGTTCCCATCGATATTGATGATCCGTTCGTTGCGACGATTCTGGGCAGCATCATTTCGCTCACGCCGGGAACGGTAACTGTCGAGGTCGATCGTGAGCGCCGCCAGCTCATCGTGCACGGATTGGACATCCCCGATGAGGCGGCGCTCGTAGCGAACATCAAGTCGCGCTACGAAGCGCCATTGAAGGAGGTCTTTGGATGCTGACCATTGCGATCAACGCGGGGCTTGTGATGATTGCCCTGGCGATGGCCCTCAATTTATGGCGGCTCGCCAAGGGGCCCGAAGCCACCGACCGGATCCTGGCGCTGGATACCTTGTCCATCAACACCATCGCACTCGTCATGCTGGTCGGTGTTGCAATATCGAGCCCGGTTTACTTCGAGGCGGCGCTGCTCATTGCCATGATGGGCTTTGTCGGCACGGCGGCCCTCGCCAAATTCCTGCTCAGCGGCGACATCATCGAATAGGAGACGGCGATGCTGATCGAGGTTCTTGTGTCCGCACTCATCCTCATCGGGGCGGCGTTCGCTCTTGTGGGTTCGATTGGTCTGGCGCGACTTCCGGATTTCTTCATGCGGCTCCACGGGCCGACCAAAGCGACGACGCTCGGCGTCGGCTCAATCGTCATTGCCTCGCTCATTCACTCGAGTGCCGCCAATGGCAGCTTGAGTTTGCGCGAGCTCGGCATTTCGCTGTTTCTCTTCCTGACGGCTCCGGTCAGTGCCTATATGCTGGGAAAAGCCGCCCTGCGCCGCAACGGAACTGCGAAGACGACGGCGGGAGCCGCCCCCACCCGTTGACGATCCGAGTAGACCTCACCGGGATTGGCGACCGCTCCGTCATTTCGTGATCTGGCTCAAGGCCGCTCAGTCGCGATGGGGTAGGGAGGTGGGATGCTTCCGTTCAAGACCATGATCGTCGCCCATGATGGTTCCAAGGACGCTGACCGTGCGCTTGGGCGGGCGCTGGCGTTGGCGAGCGGGTCTGCTCGCGTTGATATTGTCCACGTCGGCTCCAACCCTCACGAGCTGACGCGGGTGCGGCGCCGCTTCGAGGCGCGTCTCGGCCTGATCGCAAGCTGGAGCGATGCGCCCCGGGGCGCCGTGATCGTGGAGGCCGGGGACCCTGCCAGCGTTGTGGCACGTGTCGCCGCGCGCGCGGGTGCGCAGCTTTTGGTCATGGGTCTGCATCGCAAGCGCGGCCTTGTGGACCAGATCGGTAAGACGACTTCGGCGCGTATGGCGGCGACTTGCGGCCTGCCGGCACTTATTGCTCTCAAGGCGCCGCCGACTGCTTACGCCAACATTCTCGTGGGTCTCGACTACGAGGAAACGGCCGCAGCAGCTGTCCGCGTGGCAGCACAATGGTTCCCCGAGGCCGTGGTGGAAGCCATCCATGCGTTTGAAATGGCCCACCGCCGTCCGGTCACCGGCCCCGTGACCGTTCATGATCTCGACCGCGCGCGTGAGGACTGGATGGAGGAGTTCTGTGGCCGGGCGCTTGACACCAATCCAACCGGCGTGCGGCTCAGAATCGCGGGGCTTCATGTGCGGGATGGAGCACCGGCCGATGTGTTGAGCGCAGCGGCAAAGGATTTTTCCTCCGATCTCGTCGTCGTGGGGACCCATGGGCGCACGGGACTCGCGCGCGCGCTGCTCGGCAGTGTCGCCGGCCGCCTTCTGATCGATCCGCCGTGCGACCTTCTGATCGTTCCTGCCGACGGCTGACGTCGCGGTGATGTGTCGGGACGATCGCACCGGTCGCCCTCAAGATCAGTATGAAGCGGGTTGTCCTGCCCGTGCGCGCCAGCCGCGATCGGCCTCCTGCACCATCATGAACTCGGCCAGGTTCTCCAGTGTCACGATGCCCACCACGCGCTCGTCGTCGTCCACAACGCCGACAATAGGTTTGGCCCCCGTTTGGAGAATGGCGACGGCTTCCGAAAGCGGGGCCCTGTGATTGACGGTCGGGACCTCGCGTTCCATCACGTCGATGACGGGTGTGCTGGGTCCGCTCGCCGACAGCGCCGCGATGATTCCGTCGCGCGTGAGAACGCCCCTCAAGCGGCCAGCGCCGTCTGTCACGGGGAACTCATGCTGGGTCGAGGCAAGAAGTGCTTCCACGGCTTCTTCCACCGTGGCGGCCGTATCGAGCCGGACGAATTCCGTGATCGTTGCGTGGCGCAATGACGTGGCGCGCGCGGCTTCGCCAAGCTCGACCGCATAGCTTTCGTGACTTGCGGCCAGGAATACGAACAGCGCGATGAAAACGAGGAGCGGGTTTCCGAACAGGCCCAGAAAGCCCAGTCCGAATGCGATCGCTTGCCCAATCCGGGCGGAAATGCGCGTTGCCGCCGCGCGGTTCATCCGGAAGGAGAGAAGGGCTCTCAGAACCCGTCCGCCGTCCATCGGGAAGGCTGGGAGCATGTTGAAGACCACGAGGATCACGTTCACGAGCGCCAGCCGCGTCACGAAGTCGATCTGTTGGGCCTCGACGGCCGCCGCCATGCGCTCCGGATTGAGGCTTGCACCGAAGAAGAGGAAGAGCACGGCCGCGATCACCACGTTGACGGCAGGACCCGCGATCGCGATCAGCAACTCCTGGCCGGGCTTCTCCGGCATCCGCTCGATGCTCGCCACGCCGCCGATCGGCAGGAGGGTGATATTTCGCGTCCCGATCCCGAACCGCCGCGCCGTCAGGACGTGTCCATACTCATGGGCCAGAACGCATGCAAAAACCGCGAGGATGAACACGACAGCTTCGATGGCGGCCGCCTGACCGCCGCGGGAACCCGCAGCGATCCCAAACCATGCCAAAAGCAGAAAGAAGGTGAGGTGGATACGCACCTCCGTTCCCGCTATCCGCCCCAGAGATATGGACCATGCCATCATTGCAGAACTCCTGGCAGCACTCGTGCCCGGCCGCATGTCACCTGCCGGCCCCGATCGGTTGAACATGGGGCTGTGTGATGCGGAGAGCAAGCCTCCGCATCAGCGCATACCGAGCCAGGAGCGCCGGATCAGTTTCTCCGCCTCCAGGATGAGAAACAGCGCGATACCGATACCGATGATCAGCAGGCCTTCAGAAAATGACAGCGGACGCGATTGGAACAGGCTGTTCATGAATGGCAGGTAGGTGAAGGCGAACTGGAGAACGACGACGAGGCTGACGCCGGTGAGGACTGCCGGTGTGCCGAGGGCGCCCTGCCAGGTTGCCGATGTGCCGTGCATGTATCGCACGGAGAACAGGTAGAAGACCTCCATGACGACGATCGTGTTGACGACCATCGTTCGCGCGACCTCGATGGGAAGACCGTTGGCCTCGGCCCAGAAAAAGATGCTGAACGACGCGATCGCGAACAGCACCGACACGAAACCGATCCGCCATAGCAGGAACCCGGTCAGCGGTGGTTCTTTGGGATCACGCGGGCGGCGCTGCATGACGTTGGGCTCGGTCGGCTCGAAGGCGAGCGTCATCGCGAGCGCCACCGAACTCACCATGTTCACCCACAGGATTTGCAGCGGCATGATGGGCAGCGTCAGGCCGAAAAGTATAGCCGCCGCGATGACGATCGATTCCCCGCCGTTGATGGGAAGAATGAAGCTGATGACCTTGCTCAGGTTGTCGTAGACGGTTCGCCCCTCCCGGACGGCCGCCGCGATCGACGCGAAGTTGTCGTCGGCCAGCACCATTTCGGAGGCTTCCTTGGCGGCCTCTGTACCGCTTTTGCCCATGGCAACGCCGACATCGGCGCGCTTGAGAGCAGGAGCGTCGTTGACACCGTCGCCGGTCATGGCGACGACCGCTCCATCGGCCTGGAGTGCCTGGACAAGCCGCAGTTTGTGTTCCGGGCTGGTGCGCGCGAAGACACCGGACTTGCGCGTCCGGTGTGCCAGATCAGCATCATCCAGTGTGTCGAGATCTTGCCCGGTGATGACCGTGTCAGCTCCAGCAATACCCAGTTCAGCCGCGAT
>CAZZPH010000015.1:0-4026 GCA_964655725.1 uncultured Hyphomicrobium sp. | reverse complement strand
GCACGTCAACTGACAGCGATCATCGGGGTTCTGGCGCGATTGCGCC
This sequence comes from uncultured Hyphomicrobium sp., assembly GCA_964655725.1. Lineage (GTDB taxonomy): Bacteria > Pseudomonadota > Alphaproteobacteria > Rhizobiales > Hyphomicrobiaceae > JAGVSR01. The sequence continues at coordinate 3,980 of CAZZPH010000015.1, read as the reverse complement.
GGCGGTTGCGGCATGATCGCCCGTGATCATTTTGACGGCGATGCCTGCACTTTGGCATTGAGCGACCGCAACGATCGCCTCGGGGCGTGGTGGATCAATGAGGCCGACGAGGCCTTCGAGGGTCAGTCCTTCGTCGACGTCGCCGAAGTCCAGATCGCGTTTGCCGGATGGGAACGTGCGTGAGGCGAGCGCGAGGACGCGCCGTCCCCCTGCGGCCATGTCGTCGGTGGCTTGTCGCCAGGCGTCCCGTTCGATCGGCCGCGTGCCATCGCGAAGCGCCTCACGATCGCACATCGCGAGGATCTGCTCGGGCGCGCCCTTGACGCAGCAGAACGCGTGACCGTCATGGCTGCGATGAAGTGTGGCCATGTAGCGGTGCGCGGCGTCGAAGGGAATGGCGTCGATCCGGGGCACCTGTTTTGCAAGGGCAGTGCGGTCGTGTCCGGCTTTCAGGCCGAATGTAACCAGCGCTCCTTCCATGGGATCGCCATCGACCGCCCAAGTTCCCCCGGTCTCCCGTATGCCAGCGTCGTTACAGAGCAGGGCGATCTGCGCCAGCTGCATCAGAACGGGATCGGTCGCGGCGTCGGTGTCGCGTCCATCCCGGCTGAAGCCGCCTTTCGGGGCATATCCTTCGCCGCCGACATCGAGCGTCGTCTCAGCCGTTACGACGCGTGTCACCATCATTTCGTTGCGCGTCAGCGTGCCCGTCTTGTCCGAGCAGATCACCGACACCGATCCCAGCGTTTCCACGGCAGGCAGGCGCCGGATGATCGCATGGCGCTTGGCCATGCGCTGAACGCCGATGGCCAGTGTGACCGTCATGACCGTCGGCAGGCCTTCCGGTATGGCTGCAACCGCGATGGCCACCATCGCCATGAAGGCGTCCGCGAGCGGATAGTCGCGAATGAGGTAGGCGACCGCGAAAATGAGGAGCGCCAGAACCCCGATGATCGCTGTCAGTTGACGTGCGAAAGCGTTCATCTGCCGGATGAGTGGTGTCTGGAGTTGCTCAACCTCGCCCAGGAGCGTGCTGATGCGGCCCAGTTCGGAGCGCGCGCCGGTTGCCACGACGACGCCCGCGCCCTGCCCCGAGGTGACGAGGGTTCCCGACAGCGCCATCGACCGGCGGTCGCCGAGCGGCGCATCGGTGGCAACGGGGTCGATTGACTTGGCGACGGGCACCGACTCTCCAGTCAGGATCGCCTCGTCGATGCTGAGATTGTGGGTCCGGATCAGGCGCGCGTCTGCGGTGACACGATCGCCCGCTTCAAGCAGCAGGACATCTCCGGGAACGAGATCGGCTGCCGCGATCGTAATGCGCCGCCCCTCGCGGATGACGGAGGCCCGGGGGCTGATCATGTCGTGGATGGCTTCGAGCGCTGCTTCGGCCTTGCCTTCCTGCACAAAGCCGATGCCCGTGTTCACGAGCACCACGCCAAGAATGACGCCGGTATCGATGTAATGGCCGAGCAGGGCGGTGACGCACGCAGCGGCAATGAGAATATAGATCAGCAGATTGTCGAATTGGGCGATGAAGCGCTGGAGCGGGGTCTTGCGGGCGGCCGAGGGCAGCACGTTGTGTCCGAAGTGCGCGCGCCGCTGACCGGTTTCGTCACTGTGAAGCCCGCCGTCGCGCGACTGCAAGGCCGCGATAGCCTCGTGTGGCGGCAGAGCGTGCCATGCGCGTTCAAGAAGCAGGCCGACGTCTGAGGCGGGCGGGCCGTCCTCTGAAGATTTGTGGTGCTGCGTTCTGTTGTCGTCCTTTTCCAGCATACCGGTCCTTTCGGCGATTGTTCCTGGACGATGACCTCGATCTGCCTGCCGCGCTCGGTGCCACAATCCGACATCCTATCGGCCCCGGCTGCGATGATTGTTGATCAAGGACAATGCGCGGTGATGTCGTTTGGCGTGTGATCACGCGACTAAGGTGCATGCAGAAAGGACGTGTCGCATGGCCAAGCCCGTTAAGACCAGTCCCGAAGTTGGTGCCCCCCGCCGCATGATGCTGGCGACGGATCTGACGCCCGCGTGCGACAGAGCCTTCGATCGCGCGGTGCAATTGGCGGGGGCATGGAATGCTGAGCTGATGCTCTGTCATGCCGTCGAGGCGAGCTCGGTGCGGCCCTGGGGCATCGAGCGGCGGATACGTCATGCTGAAACTGAGATGGAGCGGCTTGCGGGATCGGCCGGCTTGGAAGGAGCACGGGGGCGGGCCTTGCCGCACCACATCATCATCGGTGATCCGGCAGAGCGCATCCTGGAGCACGCTCGCGACATCGAGTGCGACTTCCTCGTAACGGGTCCCGCACACGGGAAGTTGCTGGGCGAGAAGCTGCTGGGCAGCACGGCGGCGCGGATCCTGCGTCATGCGAGCATTCCAGTCCTCGCGGTCCGGCACCGCGCGACGAAACCCTACGACAGGATCGTCACGGCGGTCGATTTCTCGCAACCCTCGCGCAAAGCGTTCCTCGCGGCACGTGCCATGTTCCCCGGCCATGCGCTGACCGTCCTTCATGCCTTCAAAGTAGAGCCCAACTGGAGCGGGCCGAACGCCGACAAGTCGATCGACGAGGTGGTGGCCGCTGAGCGGGACCGGGTTGTCAAGGACGCCACGGAGGACATGGCCGCACTCCTGGCCGCCGATAAGAGTTCCGCGAAAGGCCGCATCGAGACGCTGTTGCTGGAAGGTTCGCCGGAGGCCGTACTTGGCGAGTATGTCGATACGTCCTGGCCCGATCTGGTGATTGCGGGGACGCATGGACATTCCGGCAGTCCGAAGGGCACCATCGGCAGCGTGGCCGAGTTGTTCCTGACGATGCTTCCCTGTGATGTCCTCGCCGTTCCCACGCGCGGGTGACGGATACGTGTTCCAATCCAAGCGGGAGCAGTGCGCATGAGCTGGAAGCGCATTCTTGTGCATGTCAAACCTTATCGCAACGACGTGGCGCATCTGGAGCTTGCCGCCCGCATCGCGCACGACTGTGGCGGGGAACTGACCGCGATCTACACATTGCGCGAACTGGCGCTTCTCAAGACGCTGCTTGGCCCAACCTCTCGTGCATCGCGTGACGCGGAGCTTCGCGATGCCGGTCCCGAAGCGATGGCGCGCGCGCGGTTTGAGGAGATCGCTAGCGCGCATACCGTGCCAGCGCGCTGGGAGGTGGCAGAGGGAGGTGCCGCTGATGTTCTGCCGCTTGCAGCGCGTTATCACGATCTCGTCGTCGTGGAGCAGTCGCGGCCGCTGACTGAGGAGTTGACGCTCGATCGCACCGAGTACTGTGCGATCGCGGGAGGCACACCCACGCTCGTCGTCCCCCATGCTGGCACGTTCACAAGCGCGGGGCAAAGGGTGCTCGTCGCATGGAACGCCAGCCGTCAATCGGCGTCGGCATTGGCGGGGGCCCATCCCCTCGTCACACGAGCGATGGAGGTCGTCGTTCTGGTCGGGGGGATCGACCCGCCACCGGTGAGCGTCACCCGGCTTCCTGACTTCGACATTGCCGCACGGATTAAGGCGCACAATTCCAACGTCGTTGTCCGTCCGTGCGAGGTTGCCGGCGATGCGGCCGGGGCTGCGATTCTGGCGGCGGTGCGCGACACCGGCTCCGACATGCTCGTGATGGGAGCTTTCGGCCGCAGCGCATGGCGGGAGTATGTCTTTGGCGGTGCGACGAGCTACGTTCTCGCCAACATGACGGTGCCCGTACTCCTGGGACATTGAGATGAGCGTCACCGCATCGGAACGTAATCGGATGCGAGTTTGTTCAGTTTCATGTTGAACCACGTGAACACGATGACGTCGATCAGGCATGCGGTGCCGGCGAGCCAGAGCACACCGCGCTGGAACAGGCTGAGTTCGATCTGGCCGGTCATCGATTGGACCGCAGCATAGCCGACAAGGGCGAGCGGGATCAGCGACAATAGCAGGTCCATCAGGTAGCGCGTCTCGCGAGCGAGAGGGGCCGAGACGACGGCGA
>CAZZPH010000014.1:0-20751 GCA_964655725.1 uncultured Hyphomicrobium sp. | reverse complement strand
CAGGCTACCCGAAGCTCGACGACACTGCGTCCAACGCCTGGGGTGGCGCGATCGGTCTGCAGTACCTGTTCAACCTTGATCAGCAACTCGTATTCGAGATCGCCATGGTGCAGCCCTTCAAGGACGATGGCCTTGGCGCCGAGGATGCTCAGTACGGCCTGGGCGTGCGCTATCAACTTGTGCTCGATCGCGCTTGGCTGTTCCGGGCGGACGCGACTTATCACATCGTCCAAGGCGAGGATGACAACTTCGGAGTCCGTTCGGAGCTACGCAGGAAGTTCTGAGCGGTCAATGGCTCCGGCTTGGCAGGGGGAGGCAGTCTCATGAAGTGCCGCACAACTCATTCATTCGCTCTTCTAACCGGCTTGCTGGCGGCGGGCTGTATCAGCGTTGTCCCCGATGCCTCCAGTGCTGCGCCATCTGGGTTGGCCGCCAATACCCGCAGCGAGGTGGCAAAGAGCGACGTGATCGAGATCAGGCAGCGCCGCCGGCGCACGAAGATTCATCTGCCCGCGGGTCCAGCGTATCTCACCTATGACTATCCCTACTACTATGCCCGCGGGCATTATCCCTACAGTATCGGTGGCTATGTCTATTACCCGCGGCAATTCAGTTCCTATCCGGCACTCGGAGCCAGATGTTTTGATCATCATCGGTCATGCTTCGCTGGGGAGCGGCGTTCCAAAAAGCCCGGTTCGGCCCGGCGCAAACGGCCGTAAGGGACCGAGCGAGGTGGAGGCGATACCCGTTCCGTGAGCCTTTGCTTCCAGGACCGCTATTGCCGCTTCGGGCGGACAATGGCTGCAATCTCGATGTCGATCTCGTCGTCGACCATCGACTGATAGTCTGTCATGTTGAAATGGCTGCGCTGGATGCGCGTCTTGGCAATGAACTCGCGCCAGCCGACGTCGTATTTGAGTTCGGGATTGTCGTGCGGCTTGATGCTGACATCGAGCACCACGGGCCGCGTGATGCCGTTGACCGTGATCTCACCCGTCACATCTGCTTGCGTTGGAGACCGCGGCGCGACGGTAAGGCTGTTGAACGTGATCGCGGGCTGAACCTCGACATTGAAGAACGATTTTCCCTTGAGTTCATTGTCGACAAGCGCTTCGCCCGTGGTGAGGCTCGCTGTGGCGATCGAGGCGCTGATCTTCGCCTTCTCCGGCGCTGCTTCGTCGTAGTCGATTGTGCCGCTCACCTTTGTAAATCGACCGCGTTGCGTCGAGTACGCCATCTTGTAGACGAAGTGCACCTCTGTACGCCGCTGATCGAATTCGAAGCGTCCTGCGTGCGCGGCTGGAACGGAAGTGGTGACAAGCGTCGCTGCGAGTAGGGCAGGTAACGCGGCACGCAATGAGATAGACGTTGTGATTTGTGCATTTGCAGTCATAACGGCACATCCCTCTGCAATTCTTCATGTGCAGATGCGCGAGTATGCGTGCGACTGTGGCACGGTCACGGCGAGGAGCGATTATCGCGATCGCGTGCGCAGAAAATCGAATGCCACGCAGTCGAGCACAACGCGCACCGTGCAGAGCGTGTGATGGACAGGCCGGCCCGCAGGGAAGCGTATCAAGTCGGACGATTTACTCGGCTGCTTGACAACACGTTGGTCCGCAGCCGCAGGCCTCCTTGTTATCCTCAGTCTTTCCCACGGCAGACTGCAGGCTCACACGGTCTTCGAGCTCCGGCGCTTTCTCCACGCGCTCGCTATAGCGGTCGGTCAGATAAGGCGAGATGTCCCGCGTCAGGATCGTGAACTTCACAAGTTCTTCCATCACGTCGACGACTCGATCGTAGTAGGCGGACGGCTTCATCCGCCCGGCTTCGTCGAATTCCTGGAAAGCCTTTGCAACGGAGGATTGGTTCGGGATGGTCAGCATTCGCATCCAGCGGCCGAGGATGCGCATCTGGTTGACGGCGTTGAATGACTGCGATCCGCCGCTGACCTGCATGACCGCGAGAGTTTTGCCTTGTGTCGGGCGGACAGCGCCGGAGGAGAGTGGAATCCAATCGATCTGGGATTTTAAGATCCCACTCATGGCGCCATGCCGCTCCGGGGAACACCAGACCTGGCCTTCAGACCAGGCAACAAGATTGCGCAGATCCTGAACCCTGGGGTGATCGTCACCTGCATCATCCGGCAGGGGCAGACCGCTCGGATTGAAGATGCGTGTCTCGGCGCCAAGATGCTCCAGGAGGCGGGCGGCCTCGAAAGTTAGAAATCGGCTGTAGGAGCGGGTCCGCACCGATCCGTAGAGCAGAAGAATGCGGGGCCGATGCTCTGGCCGATTGCCGGGTGCCAATGACGAGGCCGCGGGAACGGGAAGCAGACCTTGCCTGAGGTTGGGCAGGGACAGATCAAGCTCAGACACGGTGCCGTCCTTTCTCGTCGATGATGATCTCGCCATCCTCCTTGGTGAAGGGGCCGATGTTCGGGTTCGGCAGGATATCGAGAACAGCCTCGGACGGCCGGCACAGCCGTGTTCCCTTGGGTGTCACGACGATGGGCCGATTGATCAGGATGGGGTGTTCAAGCATGTGATCGATCAGCTGGTCGTCGGTCCACGTGGGATCATCCAGATTGAGGTCCTCATAGGGCGTTCCCTTTCGCCGTAGGAGTTCTCGTGGTCCGATGCCCATGTCATTGAGCAACCCCACCAGACAGTCGCGGGATGGCGGCGCCTGGAGGTACTCGATGATCTGGGGCTCCTCACCGGATTGCCGGATCATGGCAAGCGTATTGCGCGAAGTCCCACATCCAGGATTGTGATAGATGACGATCGTCATATCTTATGCGCCGGCCTGCTCGCTTGATGTTCGCCTTTGCACCGCATCGCCATCCTCATACCAATTGCGCGTGCGGTTCACCAGCCAGACGAGCGTGAGCATGACGGGAACCTCGATCAAGACGCCAACAACTGTGGCCAGGGCCGCACCCGAGCTGAAACCAAAAAGACTGATAGCGGCTGCAACAGCAAGTTCAAAGAAGTTGCTGGCGCCGATCAGAGCCGAGGGCCCTGCAATGCAGTGTGCTTCGCCGACGGCGCGATTGAGCACGTAGCCAAAGCCAAAGATAAAGTACGTCTGCAATATGATGGGCACGGCCAGGAGCGCAATGATCAGGGGCTGCTCGAGAATTTGCTCGCCCTGGAATGCGAACAGGAGAACCAGTGTGGCCAATAGCGCCATAATCGAGAGGGGCTGGAGTGTCGCCAGAAGCCGATCGAGTGCGGGTTGACCTCCGGTCTGGAGCGTTCGGCGGCGTACATACTGAGCGATGATGACCGGAATGACGATGTAGAGGACCACAGACAGGGCTAACGTCTCCCACGGCACCACGATCGCCGAGAGCCCGAGCAACAGAGCAACGATCGGCGCAAATGCAAACACCATGATCAGGTCGTTGAGCGCCACCTGACTCAACGTGAAGTGCGGCTCGCCTTTCGTGAGGTTGCTCCATACGAAGACCATCGCCGTGCAAGGCGCAGCACCTAATAGGATGAGCCCGGCAATGTAGCTCTCAATCTGAGCCTCCGGCAGATAGGGGCGGAAAAGCCAGCCGATGAAGAACCAGCCCAGCAGAGCCATCGTGAAAGGTTTCACGAGCCAGTTTGCAGTCAGCGTCACGCCGATCCCACGCCAATGCGCCGCAACACCTCGAAGCGCAACCGGATCGATTTTGACCAGCATGGGAATGATCATCAGCCAGATCAGGATCGCGACGGGCAAGTTGACATTGGCGATTTCAGCGTTGCCGATGGCCTGGAAGATGCCCGAGAAAAAATGTCCGAGCGCGATGCCGATGACGATGCATAAAGCGACCCAGACTGTAAGATAGCGTTCGAACGTCGACATGACGAACTCCTTGGCGGCGGCGGGCTTCAGGCCCGCGCACCCGGCATTTCCCGATAACGGACTGTATGGTGAGATCAGGCCCCCTGGGGCTCGGCCTCGGCCCTGCTTCGTCCGATCTCGTCGAGCTTGCTTTGCAGAGCCAGCTTATCGAGCGAGGCAAGAGGAAGGCTCGTGAAAATACTGATGCGCTGGTAGAGCATGCGATGCGTGTCCGCGAATGCGAAGTGCCGCTCCGACTCGGTGCCTTCGACAGCGGAAGGATCCGGCAAACCCCAGTGTGCCGTCATTGGTTGGCCGGGCCAGACGGGGCAGGTTTCCGCAGCCGCGTTGTCACATACGGTGAAAACGAAATCGAGGTGCGGCGCGTCGGGCCCGGTGAACTCGTGCCACGACTTCGATCGCAACGTGCTGGTGTCGTAATTGCTGTTCTTCAACAGGTCGATCGCAAACGGATGCACCCGTCCGCTTGGCTGGCTGCCCGCGCTGAAACCCTTGAACCGGCCCATTCCGAGGCGATTCATCACGCACTCGGCAATGATCGAGCGGGCGGAATTATGCGTGCACAAGAACATGACGTTCAAGGGGCGATCAACGCTCATCGGTTTTCTCCACTACGGGTACAGGTTTCACGAGCTTTCCGGATGGTCGAACCGCACAATTCCGGCTGACCCTGGCAACAGTCTTCGGTGAGATAGATCAAGAGTTGCCGCATGGCGTCGACGTGAACGGCGTAGCGGATGAAGCGGCCCTGACGCGTGGCGACCAGAAGTCCGGCCCGCTCGAGCTCTTTCAAATGAAATGATGCACTGGTGGGGCTGATGCCCACGACATCCGCAATGTCCGAGGATGGCTGGCCCGATGGTCCAGCCTTCACGAGCATGCGGAAGATGCGAAGCCGATGCTCCTGAGCGAGGGCTCCCAGCATCACGATGGCCGACTGAATTTTCATAAGTCCAATACTACAAGGATTATTGTATTATGCAAGAGTCGGTCTGGAGGGCTGGCGGTGTGACCGGGTTGTCAGCCTTATGAAGGCGCCGGGGCGGGAGGGCTATGACGAGGCCGATACAGGCCATTCGTGCTCAGAACCGCTGACCGGCTTCGTGGCCCCGGGTGTGCTGGAGGCGCGCGACGTGACGTGTTTTGCTGCCCATTCCTTTCGGCGGTCTTCCCCCGAGAACTGAGCGCAATCCGATAAAATTGCCCTACAACAGTATATTGCGTCGCCAGCCCAGCATATGCCGGTTGAGAATTTCAGGGGTCAAACACGCGCCAAACACGTGTCGATCTGCTCCCACAAAACACCCCCGTTTGAGATGAGAGTTTTCCGGCTTTGTCCTGAGGTTGGATGGAGGACGGAAGACGATGAAGGCATCAAAGTTCACGGACGCGCAGAAGGCGTTCATCATCCGGCAGGGTGAGGAGGGAACACCGGTGGAGGAGATCAACCGTTCGCCTTGAACCGTCAACTGGTCCTCTGTCTTGCGAACAAGGGTCCCTGTCGGCGACCCAAGATCTCGTTGTGGACGTCGTGTCGATGTCCGAAGGTGATTGAGAGTGCGGCGCGTCTGACGGTTCGCACCTGCATGCGGCTCAGCGTCGGACGAAACGTCGAATGCGTAAGCGGCTCATGACGTCGAGACGTGCTCGCATTCCTCATGGTTCCGACATTTGCTTTGAAGTATGGAGCAAAAGGAAGCAACTGTCCGAACCGGAACACCCGCTTCAATCGACTTGACGGTGCGCGGTCCACCTGCGCAATCGAATGGATCACTCGGCAGCGGCAAATGGCGTCAACAGCGCCTCAGATGGCTGCCAGGTGGCGCAAGCCGGTTGCTTCGACGTGTCCTTGCTAAGTGTGCAGCCATGCCATGATATAGGGGGGCTTGCTGAGCGGCCGGAAGCTCGTCCGACCAGGACAGTCCCCGCCCGCTCTGATTTGGACCTCAATACCTGCCAATGAAAATCTTCCATCTGACTACAGTACACCCCAGGAGCGACACTCGGATCTGGCTCAAGGAAGTCACGACGCTCTATCAGGAATTTCCGGGCGAGGTGGCACTGTGTGTCGCTGATGGCCGTGGAGATACCCCCGCCACTCCCACCACGGCGTCAGTGATTGATGCCGGTGAACTCCCCCGTGGCCGACTCAGACGTGCTGTTTTCGGATCCATCGCTGCTTTCAAAAAGGTCCGGCAATTCGCGCCGGAGGTGGTGCATTTCCACGATCCCGAATTGCTTCCACTTTGCCTGCTCTTGCGATTGAGCGGGTATAAGGTCGTCTATGATGTGCATGAAGACGTGCCGAAGCAGATTTTGTCGAAGCCCTGGATCTACAAGCCGCTGCGTCGCCTGATTGCGGGCGGGATGGGCCTTCTAGAAGCAATTGGGGGACGATTGTTTGATCGCATCGTTGTTGTTACTCCCAAAATTGCACAGCGTTTTCCAGCGAACAAAACCATTATCGTGCAGAACTTTCCTCTGGTTTCCGAATTTGCCGGCGTGGACGTCGCGTCGTATGCGGGCCGTCCTGCACACTTTGGTTATGTGGGTGGAATCACGTCCATCCGCGGCTCGTTTGAAATGGTTGAGGCCGCCGGCCTGCTTCGTGAACGCCATGTGCGGCTCACGATGGCTGGCAATTTTCAGCCGCCCGCGCATCAAGCGGAACTCGAGCAGCACCCAGCCTGGGATCAAGTCGACTTCATTGGCTGGGCGGATCGCAAGAGTCTCGCACAGCTTTTGGGCTCAGTTCGCGCGGGCCTCGTTCTCTTTCATCCGCTACCCAATCACGTCGATGCGCAACCCAACAAGCTCTTCGAATACATGGCAGCGGGCCTTCCGGTGATAGCCTCGGATTTTCCCTTGTGGCGTGACTTGGTGACCGCGGCCGATTGTGGGATCCTCGTCGATCCTCTTGATCGGCATGCCATCGCGCGCGCGATGGCCTCGATTCTCGATGGGCCCGAAGAGGCCGAAGCAATGGGCCGCCGCGGCCGGCAAGCAGTGCACGAAACCTACAATTGGCTCCCGGAGTCGCGAAAGCTGATTACCCTCTACGAAGATTTACTAGCGCTATCGTAGTTGCAGAGGGGATGATGATCAGCGCCCATTGCCGGCAGAAGCCATGTACTGCCGCAATTCGTGAACAATGCGCTCAGCCGCATGGCCGTCACCATAGTCCGGAATGCTGATGCGCGGAGACGCATACGTTTGGCACGTCCACAGCCGGTTCCAGCCAGCGGAAATCGTTTCAACCCATTCCGTCTCCTCGCGGAGCGTTACGCATGGAACCCGGTGAAAATAGGCTTCCTTCTGAATTCCACCTGAATCGGTCAGCACAATGCAGGCACCGCCCAAAAGTTGATGAAGATCGAAATAGCCCACGGGGTCGATCAGGATAAGCTTTTCCGGCTTAATGCCAAAACGCCTAAATGCTTGCCGTGTCCGCGGATGGACTGGAAACACGACAGGGCAACCATCCGCGGCTTGCTCCACGTGCTCGACGATGCTGCGCAGGCGGGCTTCGTCGTCTGTATTTTCGCTGCGGTGGATCGTCGTCAATCCGTAGCCCGAGGCCTTGAGACCGAGTGTATCGAGAATTTTGCTTGCATGCTGAGAGGTTTCCTTAGCGAAGAGCGTGGCGTCATACATGACGTCGCCCGTGTGCAGCACGCCGTTGGTGATGCCTTCATTGCGCAGATTTTCGATGGCGGCCTTGGTCGGGCAGAAAAGCAATGCGCTCATATGATCGGCGAGTACCCGGTTCACTTCTTCCGGCATCCGGCGGTTGAACGAGCGCAGTCCAGCCTCGACGTGAGCAATCGGAATGTGGAGCTTGGCGGCGGCGAGTGCACCGGCAAGTGTGGAATTCGTATCGCCGTAGATCAAGACGGCGTCGGGCTTTAACTCGATGAGAATCTTCTCGAGTGCGGCCAGCATCCGTCCCGTCATTTCGCCGTGTAAGCCGCCGTGAACTTCGAGATTATAACTCGGCCGAGGGATCGCCAGTTCGCGAAAGAAGGTTTCGGACATGTTGTCATCGAAATGCTGACCAGTGTGAATCAGCGTCTCGTCGATATCGCTTGTCTTGCGAAAGGTGCGACTGAGAACTGCCGCCTTGATGAATTGCGGCCTGGCACCGATGACGGTAGCAACTCGAAATGATGTCACGGGCTCTCTCTGCCAGTTTGCGCTTTTGTGTTGGCCTCCAGTAGCAGGGAGGAGCGCGCAACGCCATCTTGCTGCTATATCAGAGTCTCAGGTCTCCTCCATCAATCCGACATGCTCCTCCGAATTGGCAGTCAGGACAGGGCTCTATACTGGGTGCGGTCTTTGAACTTTGAACCCGGTCCGTCTGGTGTTGACAACTCCATCGGGACGCCGCTGTCGTCGATCGCGGCACTTTGCTGGGTTGCGACGAGCGTCGATCTTCCGCCCAACTGGCCTGGAATGCCTGCGATGCAACCCGCCAGGCGTCGTACGGTCGAAAGATGCACAGAGCTTCAGCCGGGGGCGGCAACCGGCTGGCAATTCACAAATCCTGGTGCCGGGCTCTAGATCCAGCCGCTTGGAAAGTGAGTTCGCTCGAGCGCTGCGGCCAGGCGATCTTCGGGGTGCGATCCGTGCACTGGTACGGCAGCCAGTGTTTCGGCCGCCTCATCGACGCCGGGCGGCAGAGAGTTCAATTCGTGACCCTCATACATGAGCGCGGCGTTGCTACTCATCACAAAGCAGGGTGTACCCATCATGGCGGCCTCGAGAATGGTTGCCGAATAACCGGTGATGAGGCCGTCGGCCGAGGCCAGGGTGTAAGGCAGCGGCAATTTTTCGACGTGAGTGGCTCCATTCCGGACTGCTGCGGGATGACGCTTGTTGAGAATTCGTGCTCTTTTGCCCAAGGTGGTCTCGATGCGCTCGATCAGCCCGGGCGCTTCCTCTGCATAGGACGCATAAACGTGCCAGGGTATGGTCCTCTTCCCTGCCTCGTTCCAGAACGTGCGCGCATCTTTGAGAAGCAGCTCAGCATTCTCTTTCCAGCACTTCGGAAGCTTGTCAGTGCTGGCGGCGAGGCGGCACCAGAGATACCAGCTCGGCGCGCCGACAAGGCATTTCCCGCTTGATAGAGTTTGTCCACGTGGACTTCCGTAGAGCAGGAATTCCGGTGGCACGATGCTCCAGCCGTTGGCAGGCAGGCGGGCCCAGTGGTACGCGTGATGATAGCGGCCCTGTGCTCCATGCTGGATGTCGATGATCCTGATGCCTGCTTCCCGGGCTGCGGCAACGAGGCCCCAGGCGTAGCGTTGATAGTAGTTGAAGATCAGAATGAGAGCAGGACGGCGGCGCTCGAACACGCAGCGAAAAGCATCACGGGTAACGAGCGACTTGGCAACCGTCGCTAGACAAAGGTCGGTGAGATGCTCCACCTTGACTGGCAGACCGCTGACTTTTGCAATGACAGCGCCGATGCGGTCCCGCCATGTCATCACAACTCGCTGCCAGTCCGATGCATCGAGTGAAGCGAGTTCTGCAGCGATTGAGCGATTGGGACCGAGGAGCGCCCCGGTAAGCCGTGAGTCACTAGTTCGCTCTCTGTAGAATAGCGTCCAATGTTCAAGCCCTGCGCGCCCGGCTTCGAGGCGATAGGGGTCGAAGTGAACGTGAGCGTAGCCGAGCGGGTTTTCGATCATCGGAGAGGAATTGCCGAAGCACCAGAGTGGTCGCTCGCTCATCGGATCCGATACGAGCGTGTCAGAGAACTGTCTGGCCGTCGTGCTCGTGAGCCAGGACGCAGGGACCATCGTCTGGAGACGGAAGCGTTTCGCCGTGTTGATAAGCTGCCTGCTGAGTGGCATGCGGGGCGCTTTCTCCAGACCAGCATGCATCATTGTGCCGATGGTGACCGACTTTATGATTGGCCAGAAATCGACGCCATCAATGTTCCAGTCCTGTCCAAGGCCGGATGACTCGCACTCCTCAAAGTACTGGAACGCAGCAAGCCACGCTGGTGACCGGGTCTGTGGCTCGAAATTGGGATCGGATTCCATCGATCGTCTTTTCCCCGCCTCCGAGTCTATGCCCGCATGCCAGTGCGTGCTGGAAGGATCAGGTTATTGGAAGGCCAGCAGATAGGTCGGCGCCGTTTGAACGAAGGTGAGGCTCGAGGGCAGAGAATAGGGCTTCGTGGGCCGCCCGGCTTTCGGCAAGTGGCGCCAGAAGAGATGGACTGCCGTCGAGCAAGGATGCCACGAGTTCACCAGAAAGTTCGCTCTGGAAGGGGGCGCGGCCGACATCGGCGATCGATGTGCCATCTGGTGCTGTCAATCGGCCGTCGGCCTCGGAGAGTGAGTAGCAGATTCCGCCAGAACTGAGCGTTGCGGCCATGTTGGGCGGACCGTCGGCGAGAACTTCGATCACAAGCCTCGCGCCTCCCGGAGTGATAAACGACATGGTGCCGTTGATTTCCAGGTAGCCATCGCGCTTTGAGGAATAAATCTCGCGCAGCTGAGCGTCTTCCAGTTGCACGCTCGGGCTGCCTGCAAGGAACTGAAGCGCGTCGATGAAGTGAACACTGTTGCAGGCAAGTCCGAGGTTGCGCCACTTGATGTTCAGCTCGGGTTGTTCGAACGATTTTTTCTGAAGGGTCTCATAAAGGGGCCACATGCGGCGTGGGCAGTTGACTGAAACCCGAGCGCCAGCGGCGCGTGCGGCGGCATCCGCAATGCCGAAGTCTTCGAGCTTCTGGAAAACGACCTTCTCCAGGACAATGTCGCGCGGTGCTGTTTTCTCGAGCAGCTCTTCGACGAGCTGGAGGCGGCGGGATGCAGAGGTCGCCAAGATTGCAACGGCTGTCACCGGCGGGAGCGCATCCAGGTTCGGGGCCACCGCAAGTTTCTCGCCAGTCACCGACAACCATTCGGCCGCCGCCCGTTCCCTGGCAGCTTCAGCCGGATCGATGGCTGTGACGGCAATGCGCGGCGCGATCTTCGCAAGGCCCTGAAGATGCCGGAAGCCAATGTTGCCGAGCCCGACCAAAATTACGCAGGGGCGATCTTGTGCGGGCTGCATCGACAATTCTCTCGCAACTTTGGAGCTCTCAGTACCTTGCCGCCTGGAACAGCAAGCCAAGCGCTCATTCCATAGCGACTTAAACTTAATGTGCCAAGCGGCCTGCGGCAGTGCCATTGGAAATGAGTGAAGCGGTGGCGAATTGCCCCCTGTAGTGGGAAGCTCGGCTTGCGCTATAGACGCTGGGAATTGGCGACGAAGCACGGGAGGGGACTGGTTCGCATGAGCGGAAACGACATAATGCTCGTCGGCGCAGGTCCGATGTCTGAGGCCTACCTTGCCGCCCTGAAAGTAACCCATCCCACGGTTTCAGTGACGGTCGCGGGCCGTGGTGAAGAGTCTGCAGCTCGATTCGAAGCAAAGACTGGGATCCGTCCCAACACCGGTCCACTCGAAGACCAGCTCCTTCGACTGGGTGGTCGTGTGCGCACGGCCATCGTTGCTGTGCAGGTCGATCAATTGGCCCCAGTCGCGCGGCAGCTCCTCGATGCGGGCTTCGAGCACATACTTCTTGAAAAGCCGGGCGCAGCGACCGTGAAGGGAGGGAGAGAACTCGCTGAAGCCGATACCGGAGACCGGATTCGCATCGCCTACAACCGGCGCTTCCTGACCTCGAGCCGTCACGTGCGTCGTCTCGTTGCTGAAGACGGAGGGACGACCTCTTTCTCATTCGAATTTACCGAAGTCGCAGACCGCATTGCAGCTACGCACCATATACCACTTGTCAAGGCAAACTGGGCCCTCGCGAACTCCAGCCACGTGATGGACATGGCATTCGACTTGGCAGGCGCTGCGGAGGATATGAGTGACGTTTGTGTGGCGGCAAGCCTGGGAAGAGGTTCAATTGTATGGCACCCGAGGGGCGAGCGTTTCGCCGGCTGCGGAACGGTTCGGGGGGAAACGCTGTTTTCTTACGCTGCCGATTGGGGGAGTGGTGGTGGCTGGGCGGTCGAGATCGTCACGCCAAAGAGGCGATTGATCATGCGGCCCCTGGAGACAATCTTGCAACAGGAGAGGGGCAGCTTCGTCCGCACGCCCGTCGAAATCGAGGCTGAGATCGCTGGACTCAAACCCGGGTTGCCGGCCATGCTCAACTACTTTCTTGATGGACGAGGTGACGCAGGACATCTTCCCACCGCGCGCGACCAAGCCAAGCGGATGGCCGTGTTCGATTCTCTGCTCGGAAACAGGTGAGCACTTCTAATCGATCAATTCATCTGCGGCGTAGTTGCGCTTTGCCGGCTGACCCAGATACTCCCAGAAGGCAATGGGCGGAATCCCGGTGCCGGGGCGCTTGATCGTCAAGTTGTCGTTTGTAAACAGTTCGTTCGCTGATATGGGGCGGGCCGCTACGAGACTCTTGCGTGCGACCGACGCGATCTCGATCTCCTTGGTCCGCGGAACCTTGAAGGGCTCGCCTATGATTGTTTCTGTATAGCGAATCCCGGTGACCATTCTTGCAAACTCCGGCAGCTCAATCGATGCACGATGATCCGGTCCCGGCAAACTGCGGTCGAGCGTGATGTGCTTCTCGATGATCTGCGCACCCAGTGCCACTGCAGCCACTGCGGCAGTATCTCCCGGGGTGTGATCTGAGTACCCGGTCGTCAGGCCGAATGCTTCGCGCAGGGTCGACATGGCCGCGAGATTGATGTCTGCGGCGGCAGCGGGGTACGATGTCGTGCAATGGAGCAGCGAGACTTTCTGCTTGATCCGCGCGCGATTGGCCTGATCAGCCCAGGCGTGGCGGAAATCTCTCAGCCGTGGTTGCTCTATCGCGCCCGGCGCATAACCCAGGTTTACAACCATGAGCGCCTCTTCAATCTCCCCCAGAGACGCCATACCACTCGACAGGATGAGGTTTACACCGGAACGTGCCGCGGCGAATAAAAGAGGAGCGTTTGTCAATTCGCCAGAACCGAATTTGATGGTGGGGAGAGCGAGATCCCTTGTCAGAAATTCAAGGCTCTCAGGATCGAAGGCGCTCGACAGGAATTCGATACCTGCAGCCGCGCAAAAGCCCCTCAATTGATGGTGTTGCTCTTCGCTCAGCTCAAGGCGGCGCAACATTTCAAGCTGTGACTCTGTCGCATCCGTCGTCTCTCGCTGGTATGCTGCCTTGGCAGCACTGGCCGTCGCCAGACTGGCAGCCTTGAAAGATTGAAACTTGGCGTACTGTGCCCCCGCCTCGGCCGCGCCCTCGATGAGCTTGCGGGCGAGATCCATGTCGCCATTGTGGTTCACGCCGATCTCAGCGATGATCGTGACGCTCATTGGTGGTCTGTCCATGGGTTTGGGAGATCGACAAACGTTTTTCGCACGAGTTCTCTGGGGTTGGAGATTTGTTCCAGAACACGCACAATTCGCTCACTGCTGTGGCCATCGCCATAGGGGTTCACTGTTGCGGAGCAATCGAGCTGGAAGGCAGCTTCGATAGCGGAACGGATCGCGACGGCTGACCCTGGCGTGTCGATGACTGAGCTGGCTTTGGGGCGTCCTGACTGCCGGTCCCCGATATTCACCGTCGGCACCTTCAATGATGGTGCTTCGTAAAGCCCGCTCGAGGAGTTCCCAACGACGGCATCCATCTGCCGAACTGCGTTGAGGTAGCCCGTCTGTCCAAGAGATTTCGTCAGCCGCACATTCGCGCGCCCTTTGGCGAACGGCTCAATCTCAGCCGCCACCAGATCCGCTTCCGAATCTGCATTGATGCCCGTGAAGACGATGCCAAGTTCGTCACCGAACGAAGCAAGGGCGTCAACCATGGCTCGGATTTCGATCTGGGCGGCTCCGGGAATACGCGTGGGGGGATGAAGGGTGACGATGACGTTGTGTTTTCTGGGGGCGAGGTTGAGCTCCTGAAAAACAGCGTCGCGATCTTTCCAAGCGATGTGGTGCAATGCGTCGAGACCGGTGCTGCCGACGAGGTGAATGCGATCCGCCGGCTCGCCCATCTGGGCAAGACGCCGCGCGGCAGCAGCATGCGTCGGGAAATGAAGAGCAGCAGCTTTGGATATGCCGTGACGGAAGGCCTCGTCATAGGCGCCTTCGGTGACGTCCCCGCCGCACAAGTGGGCAACGGGAATGCGCATGACTGTTGCTGCGGAAACGGCCGCGAAGACTTCGTAGCGATCTCCGAGAACGATTGCCAAATCCGGGCTTAACGCCTCGAACTGTCTTGCAAAACCGATTGTAGCGCGACCCATGCTCGTGGCGACGGCGATATCGCTCGTTCCTTCGACGAGATGCTCGACCTGTCCTGCAATCTGGAAGCCCTCGGCCTCGATCTCATGCTTGGTCATCCCGTGATGGGATGAGAAATGAGTGCCGCCTGCAATGATCAGGACGTCGAGCCGGGGCGAGGCCGCCGCTGCGTGAATCGGCCAGCGCAGGAGCCCAAAATCGGCCCGGCTCGTCGTGACGAATGCGCAGCGCAAATCGAAGCTCCGAAGAATTGCCGGTCATTGCGGGGAACCGGGACCCGGCAGCTACGTCCAGCTACACCACAATGAACCGGAAACGCAACTGCGACCCCGTTTCTGGTGGGATGTGCTTGGCGTCCTGGTGAAAATCGGTCAAAGACACCGGACCAACTGCCGCGAACGGGTGCCAGCTTGTTCGTTTCGAACGTGCGGTGCTAGAAACAGACCAGCCCGTAATGAGACCCCGGTACACATGTCACAGCCCGCCACACGAATTGCCACCGGCCGCTCTGGATCCATGTTCGCAGCGGATATCGCGGAGGCTCGCGATCGCATCCGGGACGAGGTCGAAGGGCGGCGGGTTCTAGCCATTGGCGCGGCCGGCTCGATTGGCTCTAGTACGGTCGACGTGCTTTTGAGCTTCGCGCCTGCCGTAATGCATGTGGTCGATCACAATGAAAATGGCCTCGCTGAACTGGTTCGGCGTCTGCGTTCGCGCGAACAGGGACTGCTTGAAACTGATCTGCGGACTTTGCCCATCGATTACGGTTCGGCCGCCATGCGCTACTTCCTCGAAAGCGAGGCCCCTTACGATCTCGTGCTCAATTTCGCTGCGCTGAAGCATGTCCGCACCGAGAAGGACCCGTACTCTACACTGATGATGTTCGATACCAACATCCTCAAGCAGGCGAGAATCCTCACATGGCTCACGCGGGGAAAGCGCGCCAAGCGCTATTTTTCGGTTTCGACCGACAAGGCCGCCAACCCGAGTTCGCTGATGGGCGCGACCAAGCGGGTCATGGAGCACGTGATGTTCGATCGGACACTCGCGGCGGGCGTGCCGTGCGTGACGTCGGCTCGGTTCGCAAACGTGGCTTTCTCAAATGGCTCGCTGCTGCAGAGCTTCGAGAACCGGTTGGCACGAGGGGAGCCGATTGCCTGTCCGCGCGATATTCGCCGCTATTTCGTAAGCCTTCAGGAGTCGGGTGAGATCTGCGCCCTTGCGGCGACACTCTTTGATGACCGCGAGATTGCCATTCCAAGATTGAACCCCCGCGATCATCTTGTCCTTCTCGAGGACATTGCCCGAGCCTTTATCGAGGGTCATGGCTTTGTGCCAGAAATCTATGACAATGAAGGACTTGCAAGGCGAAATGCCGCGAAGGACCGCGTGGCTGGCCGCTGGCCTCTTCTTCTCACGCCGCCCGATACAGCTGGCGAAAAGCCATATGAAGAGTTTATCGCGGAGGGGGAGACGCCTAAAGAAATCGGGCTCTCAAGTCTCCAATCTATTCCGTATTTGCAGACGGAGGGATCCGTGGCGAAGATGCTGGAGGACCTCACGGCAGTTCTCTCGGACTGGGAACACGACGCGGTCGTCCTGAACAAGGACCGGCTCAAGGCCATTGTTGCTTTCCTCGAACCAGCCTTTCTGAAGACGCACCGGGACAGCACGCTCAATCTCGACCAGCGGGCGTGATGCTCCAGTGGCCGCGGGACTAAGCATTCCAATTGGGAAGCCGCAATGAGCAGAATTCCGCTTTGTATTCCCGATGTTGGCGACAGTGAGCTGATCAATCTCACCGAGTGCATCAAAACCGGAATGGTGTCTTACGCCGGAGGCTTCGTCAGCGAATTCGAGCGGCTCGTTGCAGCGTCGGCGCAAGCCGAGCATGCGGTAGCAACGTCCGCCGGAACCACAGCGCTGCATGTCGGGCTGTATGCCCTCGGCGTGCGTCCAGGCGATCTTGTGGTCATCCCGACACTCACCTTCATTGCAACGGCTAATGCGGTTGCGCACTGCGGAGCCATGCCGTGGCTTTTCGATTGTGATCCGTCCAGCTGGATGTTGGATACCGCACTTCTCGCACAATCGCTTGCTGCCGAGTGCAGTCTTGAGGGGCCGGGTCGCGTCATCCACACGTCGACTGGTAAGAGGGTGGCGGCAATCGTCCCCGTTCATATGCTGGGCACTGTCGCCGATCTCGATGAGATGTGCGACCTAGCGGATGAATGGGGCTTGCCCGTGCTGGCCGACGGAGCAGCGGCGCTCGGTTCGCGCTACAAGGGCCGTGGCATCGGCGCGGGCGGAGCCCAGCTGACAGCGATATCATTCAACGCCAATAAGATTATCACGTCCGGCGGTGGCGGCATGTTGGTCGGCAACGATGAGGCGCTCATGGCGCGTTTGCAGCACATCACGACGACGGCTCGTGACAAATCGAAGGGGTATCACCATGACGAGGTCGGCTTCAACTATCGCATGACCAACCTGCAGGCGGCGGTGGGTGTCGCACAGATGGAGCGACTGCCAGACTTCGTTGCGTCGAAGCAAAGTATCGCGGCGCGATATCAAGCGGCGTTTGCCGACATTCCCGATGTTGGGACATTTCCGACGGTTCCGTGGTCGGAGTCCAATCATTGGCTTTCGGGAATCTTCGTCGAACGCGGCACGGTCGAGGACGTCTCAGCGCTGCGGGAGCATCTCAACATGAATGGCATCGATGTGCCGCCATTCTGGAAGCCGATGCATCTGCAGCCGCCATATGCCGATGCGATGCGCAGTTTGACCGGGACTGCGGATGGGCTATGGGAACGAATCGTTACGCTACCGTGCTCATTCTCGCTCAGATCCGAGCAGCAGGGGCGCGTGATTGAGGCGGTTAGAAGCTTTTTCGGCAGGCGCTGAGGCAAATTACGGTGCTCTTTCGCAGTCAAGAATTTCGCGACTTCATCCGGAAATACGGCCAGGGACGGGTGTGTCTGCTCGGGGATGATCCCGCCGAGCTTGCAGAACTTGCGCGCGAATTGTACGGATCTGCCAACGTTGAGTCTATTTTTGTCGATATCAGGCAATGCACGTCAGCGAACGTGGAGCTCATTGATTTTCCACGGCAGGATGAGCCCCCCTTCCAGCTCACAGCACGTGTCTCCCAAGACGATGCGTTTACCAGAGCCCGGCTCATGGCCGATGTCTTCGTGACCGAGATCGTGCGGATCGCTTCGGACCTGGGCGTCGGCGGTGGACTCGACGTCTACCGTCCGATGATTGCCGAGTGGGCCGTCAAAGAACTGACGCGGCCGGCGCTTATCGCGGCCACGATTGAGCATGTGAGTGCAGCCCGCGGAATGCCAGATGCGTGGGTTGTGTTGATGGCCCGGCAGCGGGGCAACGCCGTCCGCGAGATCATCGATTGGCAGAAATGTCCAGTTCATGTCGTCCGTGATCTTGAACACGGCCGGGTGAAGCAGTTCACTCGAAAAATCATGAAAATATTGCGCGCAGAGCGCAGACCGGCGCCGGACATGCAAAGGAGGGGACCGCACGAAAGGTCCGCGCGGTCGGCTCATTACTTCAGGATTTCCCGCGCAAAGCTTAGTTCATTACTGCGCGACCCGATGTCAGCATGCTCGAGGGTGGTGCGGTCGGCCCACCTCAGGATGTCGCGCGTGAAGGTCAAATCTTTGGTGGGCAAAGTGAGGTCCGTGCGCCAGAGGGTGGCTCCGTTGGCCTACCTCAGGTTTTTTCGCGCAAAGCTCAAATCTATGACGGTCCTAGTGAGGTCCGCGTTCTCAAGGGTGGTATGGACGGTTAGTCTGCCTTATTTCAAAGCCACAAATCGCGCCCGCTTCAAGGAGCTCATTGAAGGCGCACATCCGCGGAATATTCCAGAGGATGCGGTTTGCCCGCTATTGGTCGCGATCCAAGGTTCAAATGTCCTGCACTTTGATACCGTCGTCCCACTTCTGAGCCGTCTCGCGAGAATTCGCCCAGACCTTGGTAAGCCGGTCGTGATCGATACCGTGCCGGCGGGGGGCGATCTGACCAAACTTCGTGCTCGCTGCCGCGCTGAAGATATCCGGCCGATTTGCCTGCATCCGCAGCTGTCGCGTGCCGAGAGCGCGGTCTGCGTCAAGTTCGGTGAGTTTGCCATCAGCAGCCTCGACAGCAAGGTATTCGACAACGAGCTTGCAGTTGCGCGGCTCAAGTCGGTAGGCCTGTCGCGAACCAACTTCACCAGCATGGTCAGGCTGCTTTTTGCTAGTAGGCTACCGTGCATGCTGGCGATGCGTGGCGCGGTCAAACACCTCCTGGCGAGGCACGAGCGCGCCGTCGTCTTGTCCTGCACTGACAGCTTCTGGCTGACAGACGTTGTGCGCGCAACGGCTCAATCAATGGGACAGCCACGTATCACTGTCCAGAATGCGTACATGAGCCGCTCTCCGCGCTACTCGCCTCCTACTGGTGACATAATCTCTGTAATCGACGCCTGGTCGAGGGATCTTCTGGTTGGACATTTCGGCTGTGATTCAGCCGCAATCCGCGTACTGGGCACCCCGCGGTTCGACGTTCTCGGGGCGGCGGTATCCTCAGAACATAGTGTCGACCGGACGAGTATTCTTACTGAGATTCGTGCGCCGGCCGACCGGCCCGTGGTCTGTTTTGCTGCGCAACCGGAGCATCTGACCGTATCGACCGAGCGTGTCATGAGAGCGCTGGCCGGCGTCAGGTCTCGAAATGGTCCGTTGACGATCCTCATCAAACTGCATCCCAATTCGAGCGCTGAACTTGAAACTTCGCTCCGGGCGTTGGGGCAAGAATTGCACTGCCCGCATGCGGTGTGCATCGTCGGACAATACGACATCCAGAAACTGCTCAAAGCTTGCGATGTGCTGGTTACGGTCTCGTCCAACGTGGGAATTGAGGCGGCGATGCTCGACAGGGACATCGTGATCGCCAATCTCGACAGCCGCGAGTTGTCTCCACCTCTCGACGAGTTCGAGATTGGACTCACTGCGAGGAGCGACAATGAGCTGGCGACGTCAGTCGCACGCATCGTCGACGAACCCGAAACGCGCGCCCAGCTCGCCGATTTGCGGCAGCGCTATCGTGCGAAGAACAGGCAACTGCTCGAAGGCCGGTCTGCAGAAACGATTTCGGAGCTGATCACCGAATTGTTCGAAGAGGCGAGCAGTTTTCACGATAGAAACGGTTCGCCCGAATCGCGGCTGCGAATGACCCGGGCCGGTGTTCCGTAGCAGACGACATTGTCACCGATGTTTTTGTCGACGTAGCTCATAGCGCCAACGACGGTATCCTGGCCGATTTGTATGCTGTGCTTGATTGCAGCGGCAAGCGAAACCGCGGAGCGCATTCCGACGGTTACACTGCCGCCTGAGACGGCTCCGGGCGCCATCGAGGCGAAGTCATCAATGACGCAGTCGTGGTCCAGCGCGGAACGGGTGTTGACAATGCAGAACCGCCCGCAGCGTGTGCGCGGGCCGATCACGGCGCCCGCCATTACGACAGTACCTTCGCCGAGAGTGGCGAACGAAGATACGGATGCGTGCGGATGCACGACTGCTGGAAAGCGGCATTCAGGCCAACGGTTGCGGATCTCTTCGACGACCTGTTGACGGCGGAAATTGTCGCCAATGGCGACGACGACCTCAAGCGACTGGCCGGCTTCGAGCGGTTGAAAATCTTGGACGACCGGAAAACCCAGCAATTCTGTGCCTGCAGCTCGCTGGTCAATGAAGCGCAAGGTCTGCAAGCCCGCGGCGAGTGCTACGTCACCACAGCTTACGGCGTGCCCCCCGGCACCAAAAATTGTGAGGGAACGCGCGGACTTATCCGACATTGTCAAACTCCAAAATCAGTGCGCCATGGGTTTTCTGGGCCTGCGAGGGCTTGTTTACACCCGATCAACACGAGTCGGTGCCCTTCGACTGAGAGACGGCTATCCGCTCTGTTGCTCTCGCGCTTCAGGGTCCGAGCCCTAGGGGCTTGGCCTGTCCGTCTTCAGGGATTTCGGGACATTTGAGGCGCTGATCTAAGAGAGCATCCGGCCCATCTGCTTGAATTTCATGCTGCTAGGTTAAAGTGGCGACGGCGTCTTTGCTCGATGGTCCGGCGCTTGATGTCCTCGCGCCGTTTCAGGATGCGGTCAGATCGACCGAAGTAGACATCAGCGGGGGTGAGGTTGTCCAGGCTCTTGTGTTAAAGGCGAAGACTGTCGTGGTCGACGAAGTCGGCGGCGGCGCGTCGAGGGCGCGTTCGATGATCTTGTTGCGAAGCTGATTCGGGATGGGGTTCCAGACGCGCTTGGGCCGCGGCTTGCGGTCGTCGAGCGCGTCGAGGCCTCCCGCCGTTTAGCGATCGAGCCAGGCGTAGAAGGTGGTCTTTGGAATGCCGAACGTGTCGAGGGTGCGGCCTGCTCGGGCCTGTTCGCGGTCAGAACCTGCCGGATAAATTGATCTGATTGCGCACGAGAAGGTTTCGGGCTCATGTATACCAGCACCCAAGGGGTTGGAGGTTGCAACTTGCACAGTCATGACACGATGCGATACAGCCCCGGTCACTGAAGTGAGCGGAGTGAAACAGTGAGTGAGAAATCCG
>CAZZPH010000013.1:0-21230 GCA_964655725.1 uncultured Hyphomicrobium sp. | reverse complement strand
GTCGCGTTGACCCGGCTCATCTGGCCGGCACCGATCCCGAGCGTGCGCCCATCACGAACGTAGACGACAGCATTCGACTTGACGAATTTGACCACATGCATCGCGAACGTCATGTCCGCCATCTCCGCGTCCGTCGGGGTCCGGCGCGTCACGACATCGAGGGCCTCCGTCAGGGCGAGGTCTGCGGTCTGTACCAGCAATCCACCATTGACCTTTTTGTAGTCGAACCGCGAACTCGTCCTCACATCCAGATCTCCCGTCAGCAGGAGACGGACATTCTTTTTGAGTTTCACGGCGTCGATCACCTCATCCTCTGCACGCGGCGCGACGATCACTTCGACGAATTGGCGATCGAGAATGAGCTGGGTGGTTTTCAGATCGAGCGGGCGATTGAAGGCGATAATCCCGCCGAATGCCGACTCGGGATCGGTCGCGAAGGCGCGCTCGTAGGCCTCCGCCAGCGTTTCCGCGACCGCCACGCCACAAGGATTGGCATGCTTGACGATAACGCACGCGCACACATCTGCGAATTCCTTGACGCACTCCAAAGCCGCATCCGCATCGGCGATGTTATTGTAGGACAGTTCCTTGCCGCAGACCTGCCGCGCCGCCGCAATCGATCCGTTCGGCACGTCGGCATCGATGTAGAAGGCCGCGCGCTGATGCGGGTTCTCGCCATAGCGCAGGATCGCAGATCGTGTCGCCTGCAGGGTAAGCCGGGGCGGAAACGCCGCCGGCGCCTGGCCGTCCTCAGCATGCGCGCCGAGCCAGTTCGAGATCGCACCGTCATAGGCTGCCGTGCGCGCGAAAGCCTTGGCCGCCATACGCATCCGGAACGCCGCCGTGGTGGCGCCGGCGTTGTCGCGCAATTCGTCGAGCAGCGCACCATAGTCTGACGGATCGACGATGACGGTGACGGCGGCGTGATTTTTCGAAGCCGCCCGGATCATAGCCGGTCCACCGATATCGATGTTTTCCACGCAGTCTTCGAATGCCGCTCCACCCGCCAGAGTAGCCTCAAAGGGATAGAGATTGACGATCAGCAGATCGATGGGCGCGATACCATGCGCTTTGGCATCCTCTTCGTGGCCTTCGTTGCCGCGCACAGCCAGCAGGCCTCCATGCACCTTGGGATGCAGCGTTTTCAATCGCCCATCCATCATCTCGGGAAAGCCCGTGTGATCCGCAACATCGATGACCCCGATTCCGGCGGCCGCAAGCGCCGCAGCCGTGCCGCCGGTCGAAAGGATCTCAACCCCGGCATTGTTCAATGCGCAGGCAAGCCCGGTCAGTCCGGATTTGTCGGATACCGAGATCAGAGCGCGACGCACGGGTGAAGGCTCGGCGGACATGGTCTTTTGGATCCCTCGTTGATGGAGCATTCCGCGGCGGCTTACCACGGAGTTGTGGCCGTTCCTACACGACTTGTGCACATGATGTGGACACGAGAGTCAGGCCCGCTTCTCGATCTGCCACTGCACGAGCGATTCCCCGTGGGTGGTCCCGCGCAGCACAATCTGAAGCGTCCTGCGGGGGCCTGACGAATCTGCGAAAAAGGTGCTGTCCTCCATGCACAGCTCTGCGCCTTCGGCTGAAAATCTCCACGTTTCAGCTTCCGGCGTCGCAATCTCGACTTCGCCTGGCACGCCCGCGAGGCGGCAGGAGATATCGGGGTGGAGGTGGAAATGAATGGCGAAGGGCAGATCGTTGCGCAACCTCATGGCGCCCGTTGAGCCCATGAGCCGGTCAATCCCCGCCACGCGGGCCCCTGAGGCGCTGACTGCAAGGCGACGATGATGCACGAGACCTGTGCGATCGTAATAGCCGTCGTGCCGCGCCGTCCAGATGAGCTCTCCGTTAATCTCCTGCAGATCCGAATGGACGTGCGGCGGACCGCTCACGGGAGCACCGCCGATAAGCGACTCCAGACCGGCATGCCGGATGAGACGCGCCGACGACATCTCAGCCAGGCAGAGCGTGTTGTGTGCAGATGTAGAACGCGAAACGGCGCGCCATTCGTGATCGGCAGGTCCAGGTGCGCCCCCATTGACGAGGACCGGACGCGAGCCGGCGCTCATCTCGAACGAGAGGCAGCCGGCATGAGCCTCGCCCGCAAACTCCAGAGGCGGTGCGCTTCCTGCATCCGCAATCACGACGGTCGAACCGCGCGGCAGCCGGACGTAACCTGAAGGAGTGGCGCTGCCAAGAAGGTTGCGCGGCTGATCATCATAAGCAAGGACCGTCGCCAGACTGGCTGGGGCTGCGACGGACACACCGTTGAAGCGGGCGAGGCGGCCATCGCCCAACCGCATGAATCGCGCCAGAGCCACCATGTCGCGCATCGCGCTCAACAAGGCCTCAGGAGGGGTAAGGCCACGCGCCGCGAAGCACTGGCGTGCCGGCAGAAGATCGAGCAACAGCTCGACGAGCATCACGGGATTGCGACTGACATGCCCGCCATCCTCGAGGATCTGCCGCTCGATCTCGGCGACGAACATCCGCTCAACCTCAGTGAGCCTGCGATCATGTCCTGAGATACAAAGGTCGGCCAGCATCAGAGCCGTCAAGGCCAGCAGGCGCGGATACCCATCAGGGCCATCGCGCCAACTCGCCGCCAGCCGCACGATCTGCGCCGCCAGATTGCTCGTCAGCACATCGTAGGTTTCTGCATCCGCGCCATCGAGGAGGAGATTGGCATGGGAGAGCCAGGAAATGATCCGCCGGCCCGCGACACCCGGTTCCCAGGCGGGTCCTGGCGCCAAGCCTTGACGGATCGTCCATTCAACCGCCAGACGCCGCGCCGAAAGCTTGGCCTCCTGATCGTCGGCCGCCTCCAGATGACGCAACCAGCCAAAGCCATGGAGTGCGCGCGCCCATGCAAGATTTGGTGGTCTCAGTGCAAACGGCGAAACACCACGCAGCGGCGCCACTGTCCCGGCCAATCCGAATTGATCGAGACGCAACTCCTGCCAGAAGCTCGGGTCCGCCGTCCTCAGGTCCTGAGGTACGATCAGAAGCTGGCCCATGTGAGGAGAGCCGAACGTCCAGCGCAGAAGTGGTGAATACATCACGCGCGCCCGCGAGGCCCGCTGTGAGCGTTTGGCAGAGATCGCCAGAATGCGCGCGCGTTCAGCCAAGCTCAATCGCGACATTCGGCACCAGCCCTTGCTTCACGAAATGACGCGGTGGTGACCGCTATGCCGCATCCAGGAGCCAAACTCGTTGGCGGGGTTCGGTCCCCGGATTGAGGTGGCCCGAATTGAGGTCGACGGTCCCGACCGGCAGCCTCCTCCGGGTAGCGTAGCAGCCCGGTGAAGACAAGACGGACAGCCCCTTGACCCACAGCCTAGGGTGCGACTGTGACCTGCCAGGGGCCCAACCTGCCTACGGCGGCATTCCGTCGTCAAAAACGGCGCCGCAGCCGCGATGCAAAGAATCCGTCCATGCCCGCTCCGCACGGGATGGCGTCAAATGCATGACACGGGAGTGTCCGCATGTCGCCGGACGGTGTGATGGCCGCGCTCAATCCGCCGATTTCGCCCACTGTAACCGGCTCACGCATGAAGCCTGGATGACCGGCCAGGAAACGATCGATCTGATGGGCGCCCTCTTCCTCCTCAAGCGAGCAGGTGCAATAGACGATGACGCCGCCCGGGCGCACCAGGGTTGCGGCTCGCGCAAGCAGCGCCCCTTGCAACTCGACGAGTGCGGCCGGCACCGTCTGATCCTTCCGGTGCAGAATATCGGGATGGCGGCGAATGGTTCCCGTCGCCGAACATGGCGCATCGATCAGCACCGCATCGAAGGCCTCAGCGGTCCCCCAAACGCGCGCGTCTGCTGCCACAAGCTCTGCCTTCAAGCCCAGACGTTCGAGGTTCTCCGCCACGCGCTCCAGTCGCGCCGCAGACAGATCGACAGCCGTGACGGTGGCCCCGGCTGCGGAAAGCTGGGCCGTCTTGCCGCCCGGCGCCGCGCACAGATCGGCAACCGTCATTCCTTCTCGTGCGCTGATGAGACGCGCGGGAATGGCAGCGGCTGCATCCTGAACCCACCATGCTCCCTCCTCGAACCCTGGCAGTGCTTCGACACGTCCGCCTCCTGGCACGCGAATGCTGCCCGTTGGAAGCGCCACCCCGCCCAGCATGTCCGCCCATCGCGCGGGGTCACTCCGCACTGTCAGATCGAGTGCCGGCTCCAACAGCGAGGCGGCGGCAATGTCGCGCGCGCGGCTTTCGCCGTAGTGCTGCTGCCAGCGCTGGAAAAGCGCAGCCGGGATATTGAGAGCGACACCATCCAAACCGGCCAGTCGCACGGCTCCATCGCGCGCAACCCGGCGCAACACCGCGTTCGCGAGGCCCGAGTAACGGCGTGCGGAACGGTCGGATTTGCACTGCTCGACCGTCAAATCGATCGCCGCATGAGGGGGCGTCTCCAGAATCAGCAATTGCGCAGCCCCGCAGACCAGCATCTGCCGCAGCCGTCCACTGGAGCCGGGTAAAGGCTTCTCGATGTAGGAATTCACGACCGCCGAAAGCTCGCCGTGACGGCGGAGGGCCACACTCGCCAAGAGCTTCGCGAAGGCGCGGTCGCGCGCGTCGAGGTCAAGTCGACCGGGAGCGGCAAACACACTGTTGAGCGCATCTTCAAGAAACGCGCCGCGCTCCATGACGAGCCAGATCGCTTCGACCGCAGCCTGACGGGCCTGCAGCCCCGCCATCTGCCGCGAAGGTGCGCTGCGCTGCGGCGCCTTGGTTGGGTCAGCTGGCTTCGACGGCCTCGACGACTTCGCATGCGGGCGGCGGTGTATCGCGCCACGCGCAGTTCCGCGCCCGGTGTTACCGGTCGTCATCGTGTCCCCCGATCATTGGCGAAGCCGGCCTCAACTCCATGGGCCCTGCCGGCCACGATTGGACGACCAGGGCCCGCTCTGGCCCCGCTCTGTCTCCTCGCCACCGTAGCTCGACGGTGCAGCCGTGCCGGAGGAGGAGGGCGGTTGGACAGCAACGCCCAGCTCACGCGCCAACTGCTCCAGGGCAGCAATGCGGTTGGCGACGTTGGGATGCGTTGCGAAGAGATTGTCCACGCCGCCCGCGGTCAGTGGATTGACGATGAAGACGTGGGCCGCGGCCGGAGCGCGCTCCGCCTGTATGTTGGGTGTGCGGCGCGCCACGGCATCGATCCGCTTCAGCGCGGATGCCAGCCACAGCGGGTTACCGCAAATCAGGGCGCCCAGCCGGTCCGCCTGATACTCCCGCGACCTGCTGATGGCCATCTGAACAAGCATGGCGAGGATTGGGGCGACGATCATCGCAATCAGAGCGCCCAGCAAGCCTGGACCGTTCCCATTGTTGCGCCCGCCACCGAAGATCATTCCGATCTGAAGATACTGCGCGAGCAGCGAAATCGCTCCGCCAATCGTCGCCGCGACACCCATCGTCAGCGTGTCACGGTTCTTGATGTGGGCCAGTTCGTGCGCAATGACGCCCGCCAGCTCCTCGCGCGAGAGCATATCGAGCAACCCGGTTGTGGCGGCCACCGCCGCCCGCGACGGGCTGCGGCCTGTCGCGAATGCATTGGGCTGGGGGTTGTTGATCACATAGACACGCGGCATCGGCAGCTCTGCGCGCGCGGCCAAATCGCGAACGAGACCGTAGTAACCGGGAGCCGATCGCTCATCGACCTCCTGAGCCTTGAAAAGCTTCAAGACCATGGTGTCGGACTTCCACAGGCTGATCGCGTTCATGACGAGTGCGATAATGAAGGCCGTTACGAGTCCGGGTGTGCCGCCTACGACCGCTCCCATTGCGACGAAAATAGCAGTGAGCGCGGCAAGGAGGACGGCAGTTCTTGCATAGTTCATGGGCATAGTTGCGCTTGAACTCCTGATCTAGCGAAGCCCGCTGTCGTGACCGTTGATCCGTCATGGCGATCGCGTCCACGCGCGACCATGGCGGCACTCGACGCTGTTGCAGCGCAGGGTATATGGGTAACCGGCACTCCGGCAACCAGTCCTGTGGAATCGGACAATGAGCAACGACACGGCCATCCCCTCCGTCCCATCGGCTGGGCCCCAGAGCACCGAGCCCGATCCTCAGGCCGAGCGGCCCATCTCACAAGCCGCGCGCCGGGCACTGGACGAGGCCGCAAGACGGCGGGAAGCAGCGCTGGAAACGGCAACTGCGGCGCCTGCGGAAATCGGCGGACGGAAAGGACCTGACCCGACCCGGTTCGGAGATTGGGAGAAAGACGGAATTGCTTCGGATTTCTGATCCTTAACACACGGGCAACACGTCATATCCGTTGGCGCTTTCCCAGCTCCTTACAGATGCCCCGAATTGACCCTGCTTAAAACGGCACGCAGGGAGCGAACCCATCCCATCATCACCTTCCGAGCAGCTTGACGAGTGTCCCAGCTGTCCCGGTTCGATGCAGACCTGTCCCGATTTTTTCACACCTGACGGGGTGTCTCAGTGCGAACCGGCTCTGCGCCGCGCCAATTCCGGCCGCAATCGTGAAGAGGTTATGCTGGCGTTCATCAATGCATGTCGACGTTTAATAGAAACTAAACCAATCATTATTGTCACCAGCTTGCTAACGCTCGTGGGGTCCATTCGAGGCATTCCAATTGCTTCTCCCCCTGCACATCAACCCGGATGTGCCAGGGAGAGACACGATGACGTCCAAGGTTCAGTCCATTCTTCGCCGGTTCAATCGGAACGAGGATGGAACAGTCGCGGTTATTTTCGGACTGATGTTCATGGTCCTCGTGCTCATGACGGGACTGGCCGTCGATCAGGGGCGGCTTTACGATTCCAACAGCAGGCTCGCCTCAGCCGCCGACGCAGCGGCCCTGGCAGCCGGACGCGCCATGCTCGACGGGCGGCTCACCGATGCCGACGTCATCGCCATCGGACGAGCCTACTTCGAGGAGAACGCCGGCCGGACTGAAAACATGGCCAATGTCAACGGCGTCCAGATCGTGCCCAACCGGCAAGCTGGAACCGTAACCGTGCAGGTCGATGCCGACGTGCCCGTGACAATTATGAAAGTGGCCGGCTACGAGACTGTCGACATGACCTTGAGGTCCGCCACAGCCTTCGACCAGCGCGACATTGAGTTGGGACTGGCGCTCGACGTGACCGGCTCGATGGGAGGCTCGAAGATTGCGGATCTAAAGGCCGCATCGAAGGATCTGATCGACATCCTGATGCCGGACACAGCCAGGACCAACAAAGTTCGTATCGGCCTTGCCCCCTATGCGGCGAGCGTGAACGCGGGTGGCTATGCCCGGACTGTGACCAACAACATCAGCACGTCGTGCGTCCACGAGCGATCAGGACCTCAGGCCTTCACCGATGCCCGCCCTGGAACAGGGGCCTGGATCGGCTACACGACCGGTATGTCGTGCCCCTCGGCGCGCATCGAGCCCATCACCGAGGACAAGGCCCGCCTCAAATCACGCATCGATAGCTACAACGCTTCGGGCATGACGGCTGGACACCTCGGGACGGCCTGGGCCTGGTATCTCGTCTCGCCCGAATGGTCGAGCATCTGGCCGGCCGCAAGCCGTCCAGTGGACTACGACGATCCTGATACGATCAAGGCAATCGTGCTGATGACGGACGGCGAGTTCAACCGCCACTACGTTTCGGCCAACGGCAACAGCTCTGCGCAAGCCCGCAGCCTCTGCGGTGAAATGAAGGACAAGGGCGTCATCGTCTACTCCGTGGCGTTCCAGTCCCCCGCAACTGCTGAAGCGCTGTTGCGCGATTGTGCAAGCTCGGATGAGACCTACTTCAATGCGCGCGACGGAGACGAACTGCGCGGGGCATTCCAGGCGATTGCGCTCAAGCTCAATAACCTGCGCCTGACGCAGTGACACGCACGGACGGCATGACCTGAGCACCGGGCCGGTGGCATGACGTGCCGCCATGCAGCCGCCCGGTTTCACGCCCCGGTCTTCAGGATCGGCAGGCGCCGCTGAGCCATGCAAGCCCAAGGTGTGTGCGCAACGCGCTTCAGGACCAGCAAGCTGCCCCCTAACTGATTGTTATCTCATCACATTATATTTTCGTCGGCATTGCAGGAACAAAAAAAGAACTTTTGCTGGACGAGCCCCGCGACTCAGCGCATGTTCCTCCTATGTTCCCGGCCATAGCAGCGCCACCCCGCGTCCACTAAACTAGCCTCTCCTGGAGCCCAAGGAGCCCCCCCATGCGCACCTACCTGATCTCATACGACCTTGCCCACCCCCACCTCTCCAAGCACCTTGTCGCCCAAGCCATCATGAGCCTCGGCTCGAGCTGGGCAAGGCCACTGGAGACGACGTGGTATGTGCGTTCCAATGAAACTGAGGAAGCCCTCGAAGCCTGGCTCGGACGGTATCTGGAGAGTGATGACGGCCTTTTGATCCAGCCGGTCAAAGAGGACGCGATCCTGACGAATACCTCACTGCGCTGGTTCCGTCAGCGCCGCGCAGGGATCGACATCGACGAGCACACCAACGTCATCGCTTTCCCTCTGCCAGCCACCCTGGATTGCCAACAGCCTGACGAGCCAGAGCTGCCCTTCGCTCAGGCGGTCTGATCGTACCCTGCAGCAGACGAACCGCATCAATCTGGCCGGACCGCAATCGTGGTCCGGCCATTTCATTTCCGGTTCGAATGAATGCCGGGTGACGTGCCCACGGGCCGCCCCGGACCACGGTGACCTCACCGCTTTGCCTAGCTGGATGCAACGCCGGCGCTGGCGCGTTGCACGACATAGCGCTGCCCTGGCGGCAAGCCCTTGGCAAAGCGGGCTTCGATATAGGTCTCGACAATCGCCTTGAAGTCCTCGGCAATCGACGCTCCCCGCAGCGTCAGGGCCTTTTCTCCGTCGATGAACACCGGCGCGGCCGGGGCTTCCCCGGTCCCGGGAAGCGAGATGCCAATGTCGGCATGCTTGGATTCACCAGGACCGTTCACGATGCAGCCCATGACCGCCAAATTGAGTGTCTCGACACCGGGGTAACGCGACTTCCAGTCCGGCATCCGGTCGCGGATCATGTTCTGGACATCGCGCGCCAGCTCCTGAAACACCGTCGAGGTCGTGCGCCCGCAGCCGGGGCAAGCCGCAACGACCGGCACAAAAGACCGAAATCCCATGGTTTGAAGCAGTTCCTGGGCGGCCTGAACCTCGAGTGTGCGATCGCCACCGGGCTCTGGCGTCAGCGAAAAACGGATCGTATCTCCGATCCCCTGCTGCAGGAGGATTCCGATAGCGGCAGAGGACGCCACGATACCCTTCGATCCCATCCCGGCTTCCGTCAGGCCCAAGTGCAGCGCGTAGCGGGAACGCTCGGCGAGCATCCGGTAGCACGCGATCAGATCCTGCACCGCGGAAACCTTGGCGGAAATGATGATCCGGTCCGCACCGAGCCCCAACTCCTCGGCCCGCTCGGCCGAAAACAGTGCCGAGCGCACCATGGCCTCCCGCATCACCTCGCGCGCATCCTTGGGGGTATCGGAGCGCGCGTTCTCATCCATCAGTGCTGTCAAAAGTTCCTGATCGAGTGAGCCCCAGTTCACGCCAATACGCACCGGCTTCGCATAATGCAGAGCCAGATCGATGATCGCGGAGAACTGCCGGTCGCGCTTGTCCTTGAAGCCAACGTTGCCGGGATTGATGCGGTATTTATCGAGGGCCTCGGCACACGCTGGATTTTCCGCCAGGAGTTTGTGGCCGATGTAGTGGAAATCGCCGATCAGGGGGACCGTGACGCCCCGCTTCAACAGGCCATCCTTGATATGGGGAACCGCTTTGGCGGCCTCATCGCGATCGACGGTAATGCGCACCAGTTCCGAGCCTGCGCGAGACAGCGCTGCGACCTGGTCGATCGTCGCCCGGATGTCGGCGGTATCGGTATTGGTCATCGATTGGACGACGATCGGGTGACCGGCCCCTACGATAACGCCTCCGACATTAACGCCGATGGTGTGCCGGCGCCCAGAAAGCCCAGTCCCGGTATGCCCAGTCCCGGTGGGGACTTCAGTCGATTGAGAACTCATTGCACCGGTCCGCAGCCCGCTTCCATTCCTCTAAAACCCTAACCCATCCGGCCGCGGCCCGCCACCGATGCGATGCATCAGCCTTGCCGCCGCCGCGCCGAGATAACCAGGGAAAGCCCTGCCAGCATCGCCATGCTCAACACAATCGACGGTCCGCCGGGTGCATCGACGCTGCTCGAGAGCGCCAGTCCGCTCACGACACTTACCACTCCGACCAGCGCTGCTATCACCACGAGCCGCTCCGGCGTCTGCGCAAACGGCCGGGCCGCCACCACGGGCACGATCAGAAAGGCGATCGCGAGCAGAATGCCAACGATCTTCATGGCCACCGCGATCGTCAGCGCCAGAACGACAATGAACGCTCCCCGGACCAGCCCGCGCGGCACGCCTTCGGCGGCCCCCAGCTCCTCATGCACGGCAAGACGCAAGAGCGGCTGCCACAGCCACGCCATGACCATCAGGACGATCGCCCCGCCGATATAGATCCAATAGAGATCGGCTGCCGTGACAGCGAAAACATCACCGAAAAGGTAACCCATCAGATCAACGGAAGGCCCTGCGAGCACGGCGGTGGCGATGACACCGAGGGCCAGCGTGCCGTGATGAGTGAGCCCCAGGATCGCATCGAGCGGCACGATTTTCTGACGGCCCAGCACGATCAGGAGCGCCGCAACTGCGAGCGTCGTCATCATGACGCTCAGTGTGACGTCCACGTGCAGCATGAACCCAAGCGCCACGCCGACGAGACTGGCTTGCGCAACAGTCTCCCCGAAATACGCCATCCGGTTCCACACCAAGACCGCACCGAGGGGAGCGGCGAGAATGGCAAGGCCGATGCCAGCCGCAAGCGCACGCAGAAGAAACGGCTCGATCACGTGCCCGCCTCCCCAGCGCCCGCGGCACCCGTTTCCGGTCCGCTTCCTTCCGGGCGCGCGGCCCCATCCAGTCCATGCCTGTGATCGTGATGATGGCGGTAGAGCGCAAAGGCCCGTCCGATCTCCGGCCCGAAAAGCCGCAAATACTCGGGATGCTGGGCCACCGTTTCCGGGACGCCTGAGCAACAGATATGCCGATTGAGGCACAGAATGCGATCGCTCGACGCCATCACGACATGCAGGTCGTGTGAGACAAGAAGAACACCCAGATCCCGCGTGTCCCGCAAACCCGCCAGAAGCCCATAAAGTTCGGCGGCCCCCGTTGCATCGACCCCGCGAACGGGCTCGTCGAGCACCAGAAGATCGGGATTGCCAAGCAGCGCGCGGGCCAGAAGAACACGCTGAAGTTCGCCCCCTGACAGCTCTGCGAGCTGACGCGGCAGACACCGTTCCGCACCCACCTCCGCCAGGGCACGTCGTAAGGCTTGCCGGTCCGCACTGTGGCCCAGGGATAAAAACCGCTCGACCGTCATGGGCAGCGCCCGGTCGATGTCGAAGCGCTGCGGTACATACCCGACCTTGAGGTCACGGCGCCGGCGAATGACACCGGAGTCAGGGGCCTCAAGCCCGAGCAGAACCCGCACCAGCGTCGTCTTGCCCGAACCATTCGGCCCGATCAGCGTGACGATCTCGCGGGATTTCATGTCGATGCCGACACCTTCAAGGATGATCCGGCCGCTGCGCGCGAGCGTCAGTCCGCGCGCCGACACGAGTACGTCGGGATCACTTTGCCCAATCGTTCCATGATCTTGCGCATGTCCATGATCGTGTCCGCATGACGGA
Source organism: uncultured Hyphomicrobium sp. (assembly GCA_964655725.1). Taxonomy (GTDB): domain Bacteria; phylum Pseudomonadota; class Alphaproteobacteria; order Rhizobiales; family Hyphomicrobiaceae; genus JAGVSR01. Next base: position 9,463 of record CAZZPH010000013.1, on the reverse strand, counting down.
CACGCATCAGCCGGCCCGGGGGCTGCGGTAGGGGATGCAGCAGGCTGTTCGACCGTGGGCATGACAGAGGCATTCATCGCTGGGGCTCGGCGGCCTTGAGGCCAGATTGAGGGGCGGAACCGGGACCTTCAGCCCGGCCTGGCGAGACGCACAGGGCACATGCTCTCAATGGCGTCTCAAGCCTCTTTGGCCGCGCACCGCGGGCACAGACCCGAAACCTCGACAAACTTGACCCGCGGCGTGAATTTCGCGGCACGGGCGGCCTCGCCGATCTGGTCGAAAATGTGCTGCCCGTCCACTTCACCCACGGCGCCACACTTTTCGCATGACAGAAACAGAGGGCGGCGTCCTTTGATCGTGTGATCGGTTCGACGGCAGGCGAAAAAAGCGTTCTTGCTCTCAAGGCGATGGATCACGCCCGCATCAATCAGCGCATCGATGGCTCGGTAGATCGAAATCGGCGCGACGCGGGTGCCCTTATCGGCGAGGCGGGCCAGGATTTCGTAGGCTCCGATCGAGGCATGCGTGGCGGCAATCTCCTCGAAGACCTGCTGGCGCAGCTTCGTGAACCGCAAGTTGCGATCGGCGAAGACCTTGGCCGCCCTCTCGACAGTCTGGGCCAGCATTCTGGCGGATTGCTTGTCAGATGCCGGAAAGGGGGAACGCGCGGAGACTTCTGCCATGGTGTCGGCCCGGTCCTCGTGAAGGGTTAATGCGAGATCATCTCATGCTTGCACCTTAGCTTCGACCCGGGGTGTTCGCCAGCCTGACGCTCGCACATTGGTGACAACACACATCGTGCGCGATGCAAAGGCCAAGCGGACGGCGCGGGGCTGACACGTCCCTCATTATGTTACAGTTATAATATTGCAATTCTGCGTGCCTGAACAGTCCCTGGACACCCCCCGCCGGAGTGGCGCCGCAGCCCAGGCACTCAGACGGCCGGCACCTGGTGACAAAACTTTAATTCGTAGCGGTCTGCCAGCCGCCCCAATTTGGACCCTAATCGGACTGGATTTTGTACACTGGTCGTTGAATGCGATTGTCGTTGAAAGCGATTGCAATCGAGGGCGACATTGCCCGCGTGTCGGTCCGCGAATTCGATGTCCTCGCGTGAGCGACGGATCGGGTGAGGGTGCTGCGTTGCAGGTAGGGATAGCGCGCCCGGGCTTCATGATGCAGGAATTGTGACGTCTGGAGCTTGCAACGGCGTCCGGGGGACGCATCCAGAACGGCGAGATCTTGGATGCTGGCGCACTGAAGGGGTAAACAATGGCTGCGGGTGAACCTTCAATGACGGAAACGGCTCCCAACACAGCGCTCGACTGGCCTGCGATGCCCGCCTTCAGCGACCCCGCAGCGATGCAGAGCCTCGCAGCGAATATCTTCGTTGCCGTCGTCTTGATGCTCCTTCTCACCGGTCTTTACCGGATTGCGCCGCGCGTCTGGCGCGTGGTCGAGGAAACCCTACTGACAAACTGGCGGCTTGGTTTGCTGGCCGCCACCGGCCTCGTCCTGTCTCTCGCCTCCGGCTGGACGACCTGGGACGGGATGCGCAATTTTACGAGCGAGCCGCTGCTTTCGGTGATGATCACCTTCGGCATCCAGGGCGTGATGCTGATCATTGCCTGGATCATCGGCGAGAGCTTCGCCACAGGAATGAACCAGCGCCCCGCAGGCGCGCCCCATGGCACACTGAGCAAGAGCTTCCAGGCCGCAACAGGCGGGCTCATCGGTGTGCTGCTGTTCGTTGCCCTCTCCGCCATGCTGTTGCAGCAGGGCAGCCAGACCATGAGCGGCCCCAGTCCACAGGTCACAGGCATCGACTCCATGCAGATGAGCGAGCACATGCTCATCATCGTCGTCGGCCTCTTGCTTGCCGCCCTCGTCGCCCTCTATTCGGCGAGCGATGTCGTAAAACCCTACCTGCAGTCCTCCAGGGTCATCGCGAAGAATACCGTCCTGTGGGTGATGTTCCTGGCCTGCATGGCGACGTCGGTCTTCTTCTCGTTCGACAGTTTGTTCAGCGCGATTTTTCCCCAATCCGAGCGCGAGCGCGCTGCCGAATTGCGCGCCCAGAATCAGGTAGCCGGCATCGTGTCCGACATCGGCACGACGATCGAGCGCCGCCGGCTCACATCGGCTGACGAGCTGTTTCGCAGCGAGGGGTGGCGGGCTTACGAAACGCAGCTCGATGCCCTGACATCGGCCTCACGCGGCGCGGAAGGGCTGATCGAAGCCTATTACGTGGAGAAGATGGAAGAGCGCCGGCGTTCGATTGCCGAGCAGCATGAACGCATCGCCTCCTCCGAAAGCAACCAGGCAGGCCTCAGCCTGAAGAAGTCGAACCTGACGGAGGAAATCTCGCGGCTGGAGGCCGAGCGGCCCGCACTCGTCACCGATCTCCAATCGCGGCGCAACGATCTCGACCAGCGCGCCAAAGAGGTGGACGCCAAGCGCGTCGAAGCGATGGCCGAGGAGAAGGGAGTCGAGGGAACACTTCGCCAGGGACGGGGCCCGATCTACCGGGAACGCCTGTCTGAGCTTTCCAAGCTGCAGGACTATTACAAGATCGGCGAGCAGCGTGTGAACGACGCGCAGAAGCGCCTCGACGATACCAACGGACGCATCGACGCCTTGAAGCGCGAACTCGCCGAAATCGACGGCGCGCTCGCCAAGCTGAAGGGCGAGGCCGATACCGCACAACAGCGCATCGCAGTGGCCGCAACCGCGACCGACGGAGACGCAACGCCGAAGGTCGATCCCGCACGCGTCCTGCCGGCTTTTGAGGCTTCGCGCATCGCGTTCCGGCAGAACCCGACCGTGGACGCGCTCAAAGCCGTGCAAGATCAATGCACGCAACTCCTCAATGCCATGTCGTCTGCACCGGTGACGAAGGAGCGTGTCGCGGCGATCGATTGCGACCCCCGCGGCGCCCAGGAAGCCGCAGGCGTGCTCTTCGCGCTCAATTCAGGTGCCCGACTTTATGCAGGAAACTGCGTCGGCGGCGACAAACTCGCGGCGAACACCTCAACCGATCAGCTCTTTGGCTTTGCCAGAAAGTGCCTTGCCGATTCCGGCCTGCCGTCCCGCGAAACCGACGACTTGCGCTCCAAGATCAATTTCGTCGAGCTCAATCGCGACGACAAAGCCCATCGCTTCGTCGTCACTTGGAACGCCTTCCAGGACGGCAACCGGCTCGCCTACCTTGCGCTCGCCATCGCCATCGCCATCGACGCGCTGATTTTCATGTCGGGCCTTTTCGGTGCCAACGCCGTGCGCTCTCCGCTCTCCGACGTGCCGAGCCACAAGGCCAGGTCCGCCCAGCAGCTGGAGGACATCATTCACAATGCGCTCCTGCCTGACACGTTCGAAAACGCGCGCCTCGCTCTGCAATCGTTCAGACCGATCACCAACATCGACGGATTCACGTCCGAAGTGCGCCTTTCCGCCCTCGACCCGCACAGTGCAGGGGCCGTGCGCGCCGTTCTCAATGCCGGCACGACAATTCATGCCGTCGAGTACGATCGTGCTGAGGATCGCTATCTAGTGCGCGCGGAGCTTTTCGAGTTCCTCTCGTCGGTATCCAGAAAGGCCTTCGAATCGAACGCCCATCATGCGACCACCGCCGAGCTGGAAAAGATCGTGGCCGTTTCGCTCCTTCCCGATATCGGCGCCAACGTCGATATCGTGCTCTCGTATATTCACCCGATACCGGAGGCCCACGGCTTCACGGCCGAGCTGAAGTACGAAGAGGTCAAGGAAGCTGACCAGCGCACGGTTCTCAATCTGTTGAACGCTGGATCTGTACATCAGCGTGTTCAGCGCGCCGGCACGACGGGCCGCCACTACTACATCCATCGCGACCTTTACAAAGCTCTGGCAGCGCTGCGCGCCCGCTCGCTGTTCTCTAGCTCGTTATCACAACCTGCCCTGGCCCCACCGCCACCCACCACGGACGAGGTCTTCGGCGGCAGTCTCGATGCCAACCCGGTCGCCATCACGCACCAAAGTCCTCCTTCAGGTGCTGACCTTGCAGAAGATGCCGAAATGGCCCCGCCATCGCCAGCGTTTCCACCGCCGCTTCCCTCAAACGCGGAACGCCAAACCGTACGCGAAGCGCTGATCATGAAGCTGGGCCTGCCGCCATCGGCCTACAGCGAACTCGTGCGAGGCGAAGCGTTGGCATTTGCCATTGGCGCCGCCCAGCAGTTGCGACGGCTATGCCGCCGCCAGCCGACAATTGGCGTCCATATCGAAACCGAGATTTCCTATCTGCGATCAGATCTGGAGCGCGGCGCGGCCGAGTTGAAGCAGGAGGGCTACGATCGCTCTCTGGTCGACCTCATCCAGCAGGAGATCGACGATGTGTTGCCCGCACTGCTTCTCGTCCAGAGTGGGCGCTATCAGTCCACCCTCAACGACCTCATCGCCGAGCTTGAGATCCAGGATGGCGAAGGCCGGCTCGCCCAGACGGAACGCAATTTCCTGTATCGGCTTCGCATGCACGAAAGCGCGCTCAGCAAGCTGCCGCGAGCAGAACCCGGAGATTGGCAGCGCGTTGCCAACCTCTTGGAGGCCTTGGGATCGGACACCGCCGAGCCGCGGTTTGACACCAACAACGACGCACTCGGGGGGCGCCGTCCGAATTAGGCAAACACCCGCCTACGGCCACCTGCTTGCCGAATAGCCCTGAACTCGGCCGTGATGTGCCGGGGCACATCCGCTCGACCAAAGTCGCTAGCGCTTCGCCTGCTTGGTGTTGGCCGACTTGTAGCGCTTGCGGTCTTTTGTCGTCACCTCGCCCGCCTTTACCAGGGCACCGATGCAACCTTTCGACAGCTTCGGACCAACCGCGCGCATGCACATGCGCACACCCGGCGATCCCACGGGATGCATGGAGCAGTGCGCGAAATAGTCGTTTGCGCACGACCGCCTGACCTCGGCGCTCACTGGGCGGCTGGATTTGGCGGATTTTTCTGGCTTTGCCTCCGCCGGCAGCATTCCCCCCAGCGCAATTGCCATAGCGGCAGCCGCAGCGGCGAGCAGTGACGTCGTCCGTCTCTTCGAGGTTTCCAAGTCCATTCCCCTTCCCCGGTCACGCGCTCGGGCGCATGCCGATCCATCTATCGCGTGCGGCCGTGTACCGGCTCGAAGTCTTGTTGGCGGAATGTCGCGTTGGGCGCCATGCTCCGCGGATGGACGCATGATGCAGGAGAGGATAAGCGATTCGCGCCAACTGCTGAGACCGGAGAGACGCGGAGAATGACGATTTTCACCACGGACGCGCGCTCGCCCGGCCATGCGAGTATCCAAGGCGTCACGGCGCTGACAGGCGGGCAGATCCGTTCGCCCTTCACGCAGTTGCGCCAGCTCCTCGCTGGGATCGAGCCCGGCGCATCGCCGCCAATCGATCTGACAATCGGTGAGCCGCGCGGACCGATGCCGCCCTTCGTCGAGGAGAAAATCTGCGAGGCCCTCGCCGATTTCGGGCGCTATCCGCCGATCCGGGGAACGCAGGAGTTGCGCAGCGCCATCAGCGGCTGGCTGTCCCGGCGCTATCGATTGAGCGTTCCGGCCGATCCCAATCGCGAGATCCTGGCGCTCAACGGCTCCCGGGAGGGTCTCTTTTTTGCCTGTATTCCCGCCGTCGCCCGCAAGGCGCATCATGGCCAGCCGGCCATCTTGATGTGCAATCCCTACTATTCGGCCTATCTCGCAGGGGCACTTGGGTGTGGCGCGGAGGCTGTTCTGCTCGATGCCACACTCACGACGGGCTTTCTGCCCGACCTCGACGAGCTGGCAGAGCAGACCAGTCTGCTTCAGCGCACCGCCGCACTGTTCTTGTGTTCGCCGTCCAACCCGCAAGGCGCCGTCGCCTCCCCCGGCTACATCGCAAAAGCGCTCCGGCTGGCCCGCGATCACGGCTTCATGCTGTTCCTGGACGAGTGTTATTCAGAGATCTACACGGCCAAGTCAGCTCCCGCGGGCGGGCTTCACGTGGCAGCCCAAACGCCAGAGCGGTTCGCCAATCTGGTAGTGTTCAATTCATTGTCGAAGCGGTCCAACCTGCCGGGACTCCGCTCCGCATTCTGTGCTGGAGATGCCCAGTTCCTCGAAGCCTACGCAGAAATCCGCAACATGTGCGCCCCGCAGGTTCCAGGCCCCCTCCAGCATGCGGCGGCGGCGGTGTGGTCCGACGAGGCCCACGTGGAGGTCAACCGTCAGATCTACCAGGAGAAATTTCTAGCCGCCGATGCTATTCTGGGCGACCGTTTCGGCTATCGCCGCCCGGCTGGTGGCTTCTGCCTGTGGCTCGATATGAGCCACTTGGGTGGGGGCGAAAAGGCGGCGGTAACCTTGTGGAAATCCTTCGGCGTCAAGGTGATACCCGGTGCTTACCTGGCCCAGCCGGGCCGCGATGGGCAAAACCCGGGCGATCCCTACGTCCGTGTTGCGCTTGTCCAGCCGGTGGCTGTGGTCAGAGAAGCACTTGAACGCATCGTTTCCTGTACCGCGTAAGAGACGTTCGCGCCCATGTCTGCCGGCCACCCATCCGACGCCTATGACGGGCTCTTGCCCGAGCGCATCGAGGCACGCCTCGTCGCGATGATGTCGCGCGCCATGGGCTTCCTCGTCCTTGCCACTGTTGTGCTTGTCTGGCTGGCCCTCACCACGTGGTCCGTCACCGATCCAAGCCTCACGCATGCGACGGGGGGGCAAACGAGCAACGCACTGGGACCAGCCGGCGCGATCATCTCCGACCTGTTCATTCAGATGCTGGGAATTGGCGCCATTGCCGTCCTGCTCGCGCCGATGCTCTGGGGCATCGATCTCGTGCGCTCCGAGCACATCGCCTACTTCCGCGCGAAGGCGGCCTGCTATCCCCTTTCGATACTTCTCCTGGCCGGCTTCTTCTCCAGCCTGCCCCTAACCGCGGGATGGCCACTTCATCACGGCCTGGGCGGCATCCTCGGCGACGTCGTGGCCGAACTCGTTCGCAGCATCTTTGCCGTGGTCAATGCCGAGCGTGCATCGCTTGCAGGCGCACTCGTTCTGGGCGCCACGGCTGTGTCGCTGGCCTGCCGAAGTATCGGGATCGAATTGACCGATGTCTGCTCGGCGACAGTTCGTTCCGCCAGATGGCGGGCGTCGAACGGCTCTTGGCACGAAAATCTGGCAGCGGAAGCGCGCCATATCGCAATACGCTCCGGCACTCAGCCTGCGCAGGCCGCAAACGACAGGCGCTCCATGCCAGACCTCACACCATCCCCCGCCGCCGATCTGCCAGCGGACTTCGATGACGGGCTCGAAACCGGCGAGGACGCACCGCCCTCACGCGGTCGCTTTGCCAGCGGTCTTCTGGCGCGGCTCACAGCAGCGTTCCCGCATCGGGGCGCAGACCACGGCCATGCCCAATCCGGCAGCGAGGACCAGGACGAGAACGAGGAACAGCGCTTGGCGCCTCCGACGACTTCTCACGCCCGGGGGCATGCTCCGCGATGGGCGGATGACGACAGCATCGCTGCCCGGTTCGCGTCGAACTTCGATAGCCTCAAGACGCTACGCCCAGGCTCGCGCGACGAGGACAACTTCGACATCGCAGAGGCGACGACCGACGCCCCGAATGACCGCTCGAGTTATTCGATTGCGGCCCGCTTTGCGCCCTTCGCCGGACGCCGGCCTCTTGCTGAGGGTCCAACCCAGGACATCGCATCCGGCATCCCTGCACGTGCGCGCAAAACTCCCGCACCCTCCCCGGCCAAGAGCGCTCAGCAAACCGGTCCTGCGCTGCCCCCCCTCACACTTCTCAAGACGTCACCGGCGCCGCGCGGTTCGAGCGAACCGATCGAACCCCAGCACAGGTCGATGGCGGCACAATTGCTGTCGGTCCTTGCCGACTACGGCGTCCGGGGCGAAATGCGCGACATCCGGCCCGGTCCCGTCGTCACCCTGATTGAGTTCGAGCCTGTGCGGGGAACCAAGGCCGCGCGGATCATTGGACTGGCCGATGACATCGCCCGCTCCATGAGCATGACCAGCGTGCGCGCAGCCGTCGTACCGGGCAGGAACGTCATCGGCTTCGAACTGCCCAATCCACGGCGCGTTCCTGTGCTGTTACGGGATGTGCTCGAATCTCCGTCCTATCAGACGTCTCAAGCCGTTTTGCCTCTGGCGCTCGGCCGGGCCATCGGCGGAGAACCGGTCGTTGTCGACTTGGCGCGAATGCCTCACCTGCTCGTCGCCGGCACAACCGGTTCGGGCAAGTCGGTCGGCGTCAATGCCATGATCCTGTCGTTGATCTACCGGCTGCCGCCCGACCAGTGCCGCTTCATCATGATCGACCCCAAAATGCTGGAGCTGTCGGTCTACAACGGCATTCCCCACCTGCTGACGCCGGTTGTGACAGATCCATTGAAAGCGGTTGCCGCGCTCAACTGGGCTGTCGGGGAGATGGAAGAACGCTACAAGCGGATGGCCTCGCTTTCCGTCCGCAACATCGAGGCCTTCAATGCGCGCATCCGGACCGCCACGTCGCGCGGCGAGGATCTCGTGCGGATGGTCCAGACAGGATTTGATCGCGAGACCGGGAAACCGCGCTACGAGCGCGTCGAGATCGACGCCCGGCCGATGCCCTACATCGTTATCGTTGTCGACGAATTCGCCGACCTGATGGTCGTCGCCGGCAAGGAGATCGAGCAGGCCGTCCAACGCCTCGCGCAAATGGCGCGCGCGGCCGGCATTCACCTCATCATGGCGACGCAGCGGCCTTCGGTGGATATCGTCACTGGCACGATCAAGGCGAACTTCCCGACCCGGATCGGCTTCAAAGTCGCCTCCAAGATCGACAGCCGCACGATCCTCAATGAGCAAGGCGCAGAGCAACTTCTCGGTCAGGGCGACATGCTCTATTCGAGTGGTGCAGGATTGCCCACCCGCGTGCATGGACCCTTCGTCTCGGACTCAGAGGTGGAGGAGGTTTCGCACTACCTCGCGCGGGAAACCGAACCGGACTACGTCGTTGGACTGACCGACGACGCCTCGCAGATGGTTGCTGGCACCATGCAGGCGGTCCGCGCAGATCGGGACGACGAACTCTACCAGCGCGCACTGCACATCGTCCTGCAGGACCGCAAGGCATCGACGAGTTACGTCCAGCGGCGTCTTTCAATCGGTTACAACAAGGCCGCCGATCTGATCGAACGCATGGAACGCGACGGCTACATCTCGCCTGCCAATAGCGTCGGAAAACGCGAAATCCTGCGCCCTGCCGCTTGATAAGCGCGCCCGACCGGACGGCCCGACTGAACCCCCAGACCGCCCCCCCCGGACCGGCCCACCAGACCGGAACCCGGTCCCAATTCCGGGTACTGGCAATTTGGACCCGGATTCCTTGATGCCGATCCTCGCTGGGGATCACCAAGCCCTCATCTCGTCGCAATGTTCCGACAATCGCTCATGC
>CAZZPH010000012.1:9300-21263 GCA_964655725.1 uncultured Hyphomicrobium sp. | reverse complement strand
TGTTTCAGACTTATGAATAGATCGTTATTGGATCTGGACTTGCAATCATCGGGGCGCCTGATCCACTCGTGGGTCTGTTGTTGAGCGGTCGTGGTCTGCAACATCACCCGGCTTCGTCTCAACGCCGGCGACGGTGGCGTCGGATTGGTCCGGTGCGGAACTGGAATGCTCGTTTGCGAAATCCTCCAGCATCTCGATCATCAACGACATGATCCAGGCGTTGTACCAGGGTCTGAGCACCCACGACGCAAAACAGACCCCGGCCGTGACGAGCGCTACCCAGCCCGTGCCGTGCCCGTAGTCCTCATAGAGCCAGCGGAGCGCCCAATAGAGGTCGCCAAAGCCTAGCAACACAAACGTCAGGAGCGCACTCGCAGCCCCCTGCTCCTCATAAGCTCGCCACGATATCAGCGCGTGGACCGCAAGATATCCGGCCGCCAGCACCTGAGACGCGAGGACCACGCGTTCGAGGAGTCTTCGGCGCTGCTCCTGTCGCGTTTGAAATTTCATAGCCGCGCCGTCATCGCGAAATTCTACTCCTGCTGCTGCTGCGAACAATGCGTGCCTGTGAAAGTCTCTCTCATCGATAAAGCGTTCCGCCCGGTCGCGCCAGCTCGCGATGTCCACGTCTGCGCACCGTGCGGCCGTGCGGGGGACACTGAGCGCCGCCCGCAACATCTGAGCGGCTTCGACCCACCTCGTGCATATCATCCACCACGTTTTCGCCATGCGAATCATGAGGTTCACCACTGAGGGCGACGGCATGTGCGTGCGAGGGATCAAACCATGAGCGGACGACCATTGAACGTGGAGGACCTGCTGGCGCGGCTGGCGGATCGTTCCAGAGCCGAGTTGGATCTGGTGCGCGACTTGACTGAAGCCATCCGCCGCGCGGACGACCAATTGCTGAAAGAAGTTCGCAGCGTCACCATGCTGCACGAGATCCGGCGCGATGCGATCTTCAGTGAGTTGCAGCACCTTGCAAGCCGGCTGTGCGCGCTCCCCGCCCCGGCGCCGGTCCAACACTCGATCGATCATGCCTTGGAGCGGCCCGTCGAGATCGAAGCCACGCTGGTCGATGAGCAGCCGGCAGGCCCCATCGAGCCAACACAGGTGGGACGGCCAGCGGATTGGCGACAAGCCGCACAACGCATCGACGAGGAGTTGCAGCTCTATTTCAATGGAGCTGAGCCGCGCCACTGAGTGCGTCTGCCGGCGGCGGGACCATGTGGTCTATGAGGTCTTGGCGCCGGCACCCGCCTTCTCGGCGAGTTTGCGCAGCCGTGCCTGATGGTCGGGCGTCACCATGCCGGCAGATATGATGATCTTGGCGGCGTCTTCCACGCTCATCTGCAGAAGTGTCACGTCACGGCGCGGCACGAAGCAGATGAAGCCGGTGGGAGGCACGATGCCCGTCGGCATGAACACCGTGACGAGGTCGCTTTCCCCACCTGGCGCGGCAGCCGCGATTTCGCCACCCGTTTCACCGGTGACGAAGACGATCGACCACAACCCCTTGGAGGGAAACTCAACAAGCCCCACCTTTTGAAAGGACTTGGCGCTGCCGGCGGTCGAGACGGCGGATTCGAAGATCTGCTTCAACGCCCGATAGACGTTGCGCACGATGGGCATCCGGTCGAGCAGCATTTCGCCAAATGAAATGAGCGTGCGCCCCAGCAGGTTCGCCGCCAGAAAGCCGATGATCGTGACGCCGACGACGCCGAACAGAACTCCGATGCCGGGGATGGCGAACGGCAGGTAGGTCTCGGGCAGATACACCGATGGGATCAGCGGTTTGACGCGCTGGTCGGCGAGATCGATGAACCACTTGATCAGGAAAATCGTGACAGCCAAGGGGCCGACGATGATGACCCCGGTGAGGAAGTAGTTGCGCAGGCGCGCACCCAGCCGAAGCGGAACCTCCGGGTTCTCATCCGCGAGGCGCTTCAAGCCATCTGCCAGCGCGTGTTCGGCGGGTTGAGACTTCGATACCGGACTTGCGCTGCTCTCGTCGTGGGATTTTTTCGACATGGAGCCATCGTGCGGCGGGGCGCACGCCAGGTCAACCTCGACGCTCGCAGACACGGGCGAGCGTCCAACCTTCGTGACGCGCGTTGGATGCGGTGCACACGTATCTGCCAACTAAACCGTGAGGGCGCTCAGCGCGTCACGACCATGCAGTCATAGCCTTCCGGCTTAAGGGAGGCGCAGACCTGCCCGGGCACGCCGCCATCGGCATAAGGCCCGATCCGGACGCGGTAGAACGTCCCCATATTCCCATAAACCACCTCATCGATCGTGGCTGAGGCGCCGCCAAGACGATCAGCATGCTTCTGGCGGACGGCATCGGCCATCCGTTCGGCGTCCTGGCGCGAGCGCACGACACCCACTTGAAGCTTGAAGTTGCCCTGAACGGTTGCAGCGGGCGGTGTGGCCCTGGATGGCGCTGCAGGTGCGCTGGGTGGTTGAACAGCGGCCGTGACGATGCTCGTCGAAGAGTTCCAGTCCGAGTTCGCCGCGCTTGCGGCAGAGCTTCCAGCGGTCTGTTCAGCGCTCCCCGTTGCGGACGTTGCCAGCGCGGCCGACGGCTGAGGTGTCGCCGTGGCTCCGGATGAACCGCCGAACAGGCCGCTGAAGAAGTTGCCGACCGCACTGCCTGCCGTGCCGATCGCCGAGCCGACCCCGCCCAGTGACGGTGCCGCCGCAGCGGGCGCCGATCCATCGGGCGGCAGTGCGCTCAACATCGGCGCATCCGGCGACCCGGATGTCACCGCGACAGGGCTTGCCAGATTGGGCACGGAGGCCTGCGCGGCGCCTTGCGCCGACGTGGCGACGGCCCACGATGATGTTGCGCTGTCACTCGCGGCGGCGGGGCGGGCAACGCCGGCAGTAGCCGCGCTGTCATCGGGAGGTGTCCAGGCTGCGGCCACCGGTGCGGCGGATGTGGACGGGGGCGCAGCGCTGGCAACGGCTGCTGGCGCCTGTGCCTCGGCCGGCCCATCAAGGGGTGCGGCTCCGATCGGCACCGGGTTGTCGCCCAAGCCCGCGTCGCGATAGGCTCCTTGCCGCTGATCCATCGCGGCGGCGCGCTCTGAATCCGACAGACCATTCTTGAGCCACACGGCGGAGGTGAGGTCGGAGATCGCTTGCGCGGCCTTGCCTTGCTTGCGATAGGCGGCACCCCGGTAGTAGAGCGCCTTTGCCATCTGCTGGCTCGATAGACCACCCTGGCTCAAGGCGGTTGAGAGAGACTGAATGGCCTGATCCGTTTTGCCGGCTTCGAAGGCCTTGGCCCCGCTCTCGAAGGCCTTCACGCCGTTGGTGCCCGCCGTCTTGGGAACCTGTTGTGCGATAGCAGGGAACACTGCAGCTGGCGCGGCCAGCGCTGCGCACACCACCATCACGATCGGCAGGGCGAGCCCTCCTCCAGATCTCCGGCGGTCAGCGGGCTGGGCGGGATCAGATCCAATGGCGAACATCTTGGCTATTGTCTCCAGACAAAATCAGCGCCACGCGCTGCAGTGTCCCCGATCGGCAATTGTTGCCCCTATTTATGTCAACGCGCCGGCAATGGCAAATCTCCAAGCCTGCCCCGCGCCTGTTCGGTCCGCTCACGAAGGCCGCGCAAGCGCGCCCATGAACAAGATTCTAAGCCGCCAAATGCCTGCACAGACGGGGTATAGCGCCCATTTGTGGCGCGAGCACAGCCGGGTGGATCGCAGCCCGTTTGACTGTGGATGGCCGCGATAGAAAGGTGCGCGGTCCACCCGAAGCGAGCACGTTCAACTCCGAATCAGCATCCCCTGCCCACCCCAAGCTGGATGACAGTCAGGACTGTTGACTACTCCACGGTCACCGACTTGGCCAGATTGCGCGGCTGATCCACATCTGTGCCCATGAAGACCGCGGTGTGGTAGGCCAGGAGTTGGATCGGGATCGCGTAAAGTATTGGATTGACGAAGCTGTCGGCCGCGGGAACCTGGATGTGGGCCACAACGCTGCAGCCGGTGTCGCTGGCGTCCCCGTCCGAAATCAGAATGATCTGTCCGCCGCGGGCCGCCACCTCTTGCATGTTCGATATTGTCTTCTCGTAGAGATCATCCTTCGGCGCGACAATGATCACCGGCACGCTCTCATCGATCAGCGCGATTGGCCCGTGCTTGAGTTCACCCGCGGCGTAGCCCTCCGCGTGGATGTACGAGATCTCCTTGAGCTTCAATGCGCCTTCCAGTGCGATCGGATAACTGATGCCACGTCCGAGAAACAGCACGTCGCGCGCTTTGGAGAGATATTGCGCCAGGTCCTCGTAGACCTCCTGCGCGTGAAGCATGGAGGATACGAGGCGCGGCACTTCGGTCAGCGCCTTGACCAGTTCGGCCTCGCGATCTGCTGTGATCGAGCCACGCGCACGGCCGAGCGCCAGAGCGAGGCACGCAAGCGCCGACAACTGGCAAGTAAAGGCTTTGGTCGACGCGACACCGATTTCAGGCCCAGCAAGCGTGGGAAGCATAGCGTGGGATTCGCGCGCGATCGTAGAGGTGCGCACATTGACCACCGAAACGATATGTTGTTCGCCTTCTTTGCAGTAGCGCAACGTTGCAAGCGTGTCGGCTGTCTCACCCGACTGCGACACGAAAATGGCCAGTCCACCCGGCACCAGCGGCGCCTCCCGATAGCGGAATTCAGACGCGATATCGATTTCCACCGGAATGCGCGCAAAGCGCTCGATCCAATACTTGGCGACGAGGCCGGCATAATAGGCCGTTCCACACGCCGAGATCGTCACGCGCGGTACCGAAGACAGGTCGATGCCCAGATCGGGCATGCGAATGCGCCCCTCGCCCATGTCGAGATAGTTGGCGAGCGTATGACTGATCACTTCCGGCTGCTCGTGGATTTCCTTCGCCATGAAGTGGCGGTGATTTCCCTTGTCGACCAGAAGCGAACTTGCGACCGACTTGATCTTGGGCCGGTCGACCCGTGCGCCGGAGGCATCGTAGATCTCAGCGCCGGACCGATGGAGCACCGCCCAGTCACCTTCGTCGAGATAGGTAATGGTATCGGTGAAGGGTGCCAGCGCGATCGCATCTGAGCCGAGATAAACTTCGCCGGTGCCAAAACCGATGGCCAGCGGACTGCCCTGGCGTGCGGCGATCATGAGGTCGTCGTGGCCGGCAAAGATGATCCCAAGCGCAAAGGCGCCCTTGAGCTGCGCAAGCGCGGCCTTCACGGCGCTGATGGGATCGGCCCCCTTGTCGATCTCGTCAGTGACGAGATGAACGACGACTTCCGTGTCGGTGTCAGTTTCGAATACATGTCCGCGCTGTGTGAGTTCGTCTTTGAGTTGCCGATAGTTCTCAATGATACCGTTGTGCACCACGCCAACCTTGGCGCTGATATGAGGATGAGCATTGCGCTCGGTCGGCCGGCCATGCGTTGCCCAGCGCGTGTGCCCAATTCCGGCCAGACCCTGCAGTGGCTCGTCGATCAGCCGGCGCTCCAGATTACGCAGTTTGCCCTCCGCACGGCGCCGGTCGAGACGGCCGTGCTCGATGGTCGCGATACCTGCCGAATCGTAGCCGCGATATTCCAGCCGCCGCAGCGCCTCCACGAGGTCGAGCGCGACCGGCTTGGAACCAAGAATGCCAACAATTCCGCACATGAGCGCCGTCCTGTCTTTCGTGTGGGGTGCTGCCAGTTACGGGCGTCTGCCGTCTGGGCTCAAATCAAATGCTGTTACTGTCGTTAAGCAAGCCTCATGCCGTCTTGGACTTACGGCGCGCCATCATCGTGCGGAACTTCTCCGCCCAGCCTGCGCGCTCCTCTTGGGCGCTGCGCTCGAGAGCAAGCGCTCCGGGGGCGACGTCCTTGGTGATCACGCTCCCCGAGCCGACGTAGGCCCCTGCGCCGATGCGCACAGGTGCGACGAGCGATGAATTCGAACCCACGAATGCCCCCTCCCCGACCTCGGTACGATGCTTAAAGAAGCCGTCGTAATTGCAGAAGATCGTCCCAGCGCCGATGTTCGCGCCCGCGCCGACCGCGCCGTCGCCCAGGTAGGCCAGGTGATTGGCCTTGGCCCCAGGCCCGACGGATACATTCTTGACCTCGACAAAGTTGCCCACGTGCACGTCGCGACCCAGATCCGCCCCCGGTCGCAGGCGGGCGAACGGCCCGATCCTGGCGCCTGTTCCGATCCTTGCGCCTTCAATATGGCAAAACGCTTTGATCTCAGCGCCGTCTTCCACCACCACGCCGGGGCCGAAGACCACATGGGGTTCGATGGCGACGTCCCGCCCGATGACCGTGTCGTGGCTGAACCAGACTGTTTCGGGTGCCGTCAGCGTCGCGCCGTTCTCCATCACACGATCCCGTGCCCGCTGCTGCCAGATCCGCTCCGCAGCGGCAAGCTGCGCTCGGGAATTGACGCCGAGCACCTCGTCCTCGGAACATACGACGACCGAACAGCGGCTGCCTCTGGCCAACGCGAGCTCTACGGCGTCCGTCAGATAGTATTCGCCCTTGGCGTTGGCATTTCCGATCGCCTGGAGCACCTCCAGGAGATGAGTGAGGCGGAACGCCATGACCCCCGAATTGCACAGGCGAATGCTCAATTCGGCGGGCGAGGCATCCTTATGCTCCCGGATCGCGATCAGGGAGCCTTCAGCGGTTGTCACGAGGCGCCCATAGCCGGACGGATCGTGGGCCTCGAACCCCAGGACTGCAACACCGGCTCCAGCGTCCAAAGCAGTCTGCAGATTCTGCAAGGTTTCGGCGCGGATCAGGGGCGTATCGGCATAGAGCACGATCACATCCCCGTCATGGCCGGCAAGCACGGCGCGTGCAGCCAGAACCGCGTCCGCGGTCCCCTGCTGGGTGTGCTGCACGAAGACCTGCGCATCAGGGCACAGCCGCCGGGTTTCGGCCTCCACAGCCGGCATGCCTGGCCCAATGACCATGGCGATCTTTGCCTCCGCGATCGACTTTGCAAGCGTCAGTACATGCGCGAGCATTGAGCGTCCAGCGATGGGGTGGAGAACCTTGGGCAGGTCCGATTGCATGCGTGTGCCTTTGCCCGCGCCAAGGACGACGATCAGTGGTGGTTGGGTGCTCATGATGAAGATGCGGACCTCTGTTGGCGTGGATCCGGGCGTCAGTGTCACCCGATCCGCCCAAATGTGGTAACGGGCAAGGCGCTCAGGCTTGTAACGAAGGCGGCTTGGCGGCGGTGTCTAAATGATCACGCGGTCTCTTACGCACACGGAGATTGCGGGCCCCGCACGGATGCCCATACCCGATTTGCCCGCCGGTTGGCCACGCCCCCTCCACCCTGCTCTTCCAAAGGGCACTCGGTCTGGACGGGCCACGTCCGACACCTCTTAAGTTGTAGGGGCTGCGACGAAGTGGGGCAAGGTTGTTGTTTCCACCGCTGCTCCACAGCCGATCGGCGGCCGCACCCGGTCGGCAATTGACCCCCGCACGCGACTCAATCCAGCCTCCTCTCCCAAATGACCAGAACTTTTTCATTGGGTTGGGTACCATGCCGCACAGCGCTACTCCTGCAAGAAACCCCTCTCCCCCCCCGATCCCACCGGGTGTGGGCCCGGGCCCCCTTAGCCATCAAGGGCCTAGTGCCCTGACGGCGGGCGCAGCGCCGCACGACTACGCGGAACGGCCTCGTGGCCGGCAAAGGCCACCGTCACGTGTGCCCGTTTCAAGCTTGATGTGGGGCACCATGGCTGCCGTTGCCGTGAGCTATCTTCTCGTCGTGCTTGCCCGGCCTGATCTGATTTCTGGCTATCTGCCCCTCCCAGATCGCAGCGGCCTTGCCGAACCCAATGGTGCCCGCGCCAATGTGGCCATCATCGCGGAGGTCGAAACCCTGCAGGAATCGCTGCAGGTGATCACGCGCGACATCGCAGAGTTGCGAGGCGATATAGAGCGCACGCAGGTTCACAACAGGGTTCTGGCCCAGCGCGTTGCGACACTCGATGGCATGCCCGCTCCCGTGCTCGAAATGGCGCGCGATCCCGGAGCCGTAGCCCCTGACCCCAATGCTCCCCCGCCACCCCTGCGCCTCGAGCCCGCGCCGGTCC
Source organism: uncultured Hyphomicrobium sp. (assembly GCA_964655725.1). Classification (GTDB taxonomy): domain Bacteria; phylum Pseudomonadota; class Alphaproteobacteria; order Rhizobiales; family Hyphomicrobiaceae; genus JAGVSR01. The sequence goes on along the minus strand of CAZZPH010000012.1, from coordinate 13,167 downwards.
TAGGGCCGCTTGCCGCGCAGGGCACCTCAACGCACACGATCAAGTCGACCGAAGCGCCGCCTATCCCTCAGCCTAATCCCGAGCGGAGAGTGACCGACGCACGCGTCATCAATGCACCAGCAACCGAGGGCGCATCTCGGACAGGATCATCCGCTGGCGCCATCGAAACCGGCAGCGTGAAGACGGCTGCAGTGGAGCCTCCCGCGTTTAGCGCACCCGTCGTCAAACCGGTTCCCAAATCATGGGCACTTCAAATCGCCACCGGCTCCTCGCTGGACAGCTTGCGGCTCAGCTGGTCACTCCTTTCGGAGACCCAGGCTCAGTCCTTCAAGAATCTGGAGCCGCGCTATGCCACCCGGGTGGACCAGCAGGGCCTCGTCTATAGCCTGATGGCCGGCCCCGTGTCGTCGGAAGCGGAAGGCAAGAAAATGTGCGAGGCTCTGTCAGCCAAGGCCATTCCCTGCTCCGTCATCAACGATTTTGGCGGCGCCGCATTGCAATAGGTTCATTGCAACAGGTTCAAGGGCCCTGACGGGCTGCTCATAGAGGTCGCATCGGCTGGTGCGGGCGGGCTCTGATGTGGCCCGTCGTTGCCCCTCGGCCTTTGTCCCGTATTCGTGAAACCCGGTGCCAACACCGATCTAACGCCCGCGCGGTCGCACTCTACCGTGGCGGCCTGCCGCCTCGGGATGCGCGCCCAGGGTCGAATCTCATGATAAGATCCACTCCATCGCGGAAAGGTGCTGCCACGTGACGCGCAACCGACTGGATTCGACCGACTGGCGCATCCTCAAGGAACTGATGGCGGACGGGTCGCTGACGAACATTGCCCTGGCTGGCAGGGTCGGATTGTCTGCGCCGCCCTGCCTGAGACGTGTCCGAGCGCTGGAAGAGGCCGGACTGATTACCGGCTACACGGCGCTGGTGGATGAAAGGGCGCTGGGCTTCGAGTTGACCGCCTTCGCGATGGTGGGCCTGCACAGTCAATCCGAGGCCGACCTGCGTGCATTCGAAAACCGCATTCTCGGCTGGCCTCTCGTGCGCGAAGCCTACATGCTGTCTGGCGAGAGTGATTTCATCCTCAAATGTGTGGCGCGCGATCTGACCTCGTTCCAGGAATTCGTGCTGAAAGAACTGACGGCCATGCCGAATGTGGCCAGCGTCAAGACGAACCTCGCCATCCGGCGCGCTAAAATGGCGCCCGGTGTGCCAGCGCCGCAAGTGCGGGGCGAGGAGACGTGACAACCGTCCCCGGACCACCCGCTTGCCCCGGCCGCAAAATCACCCCGATCCCTTACCCCAGCCTGTCCAAGCGGCGCACACGCCTCAGCTCAGGAAATAGCCGCGTCCACAGGGCTGCCGTCGCCATGGCGCCCGCCCCACCCACGACCACGGCCGTGACCGCTCCAAAGGCTGCCGCCATTGCACCGGCACGGAACTCGCCAAGCTCGTTCGACGCGCCGATGAACGTCATGTTGATGGCGCTTACGCGGCCCCTCACCTCGTCGGGTGTTTTGAGCTGGATCAGGGTCTGGCGAATGAAGACGCTGACCATGTCGGAGGCGCCCATGATCGCCAGAGCCGCCAAAGACAGCCAGAGGGTCTGCGATAGGCCAAAGGTTACCAGGGCCAAGCCATAAACGCCTACAGCGACAAACATGGCGCGGCCTGCGTGATCGGATACCGGGTTGCGGACAAGCCAGAGGCTCATGGCGAGAGCGCCGACGCCCGCAGCCGAGCGCAGCGCGCCAAGCCCCCACGGTCCCACCTCCAGAATGTCCCGTGCGAAAATGGGCAGCAGCGCCGTCGCGCCTCCAAGGAGAACCGCGACCAGATCGAGCGAGAGGGCACCCAGCACCACGGGTTGCGAACGGATATAGCGAAATCCTGCGAGCAGGCTATCGGGTGACATGGGCTCCGGCACTGACTTCTGGGCGGGCTTTGGAATGCACAGTGTCAGGAGCCCGGCCGATAGAAGCAGCACGATCGCGACGGCGTAGGGGATCTTCGAGGAGACTGCGTAGAGCAGCCCCCCGATCACCGGCCCGATGATAGTGGCAAGCTGAAAGCTCGACGAATTGAGCGCAATGGCGTTGGGAAGTGCGATTGGCGGGACAAGGTTGGCAAGCAGCGACTGAACCGCAGGCCCCATGAAGGCACGCGCGATTCCGAAAACCATCAGCACAGCAAAAACGGGCCAAATCCGCTGATCCCCCGCATGGAGCAGGACGACGAGCCCCAAGCCACACAACGCCTCCACCACCATGCAGGTGGCCATGATACGGCGGCGGTTGTAGCGGTCAGCAACAGAACCGGTAACGAGCACCAGAAGCGGCGCGGGCAGGAACTGGACGAGACCGACAAGACCCAGAAGAAGAGGGTCACCGGTCTGATCGTAGATCTGCCAGCCGACCGAGACGCTGAGAATCTGCAGCGCCATCACCAGGACGAACCGCGCACCCACATAATAACGGAACCCGGCGTAGGACAGCGCCACCGCCGGGGTTGCCGTTTCTTTCATGCGTGTTGCCGTCCGCTGTTGACCTGGGGCTGTGAAGCGCCGGTCCCCGTCACTTCCATTCGACTTTGAGGATCTCGTAGGAGCGTGAGCCCTTCGGCGTCGTCACCTCCACGGTCTCGCCTTTCCCTTTGCCGATCAGCGCGCGCGCGATGGGGGAAGAAATCGAGATCTTCCCATCCTTGACGCTCGCCTCCATGTCACCGACGATCTTATACTTGACCTTCTCTTCGGTATCTTCATCGACGAGGGTGACTGTTGCGCCGAACTTGATCGACGTGCCTGAGAGCTTCGCCGTATCGACGACCTCGGCGCGATTGAACTTGTCCTCAAGGTCGGCAACCCTGGACTCGTTTAAACCCTGCGCTTCCTTGGCGGCATGGTACTCGGCGTTCTCCGACAGATCACCATGTGCCCGTGCCTCCGCAATGGCCTGGATAATCCGCGGTCGCTCGACGGCTTTGAGACGGTGCAATTCCTCCTCGAGATGCTTGTAGCCCTCGAGAGTCATTGGAACACGTTCCATGGACATCGCTAACGCCTCCCAGTTGGCCCGGCCCATCATGGCCGGTCCCTTGCAATGCACAACATAGTCACTCGTGGGGATAGTCCCTCGCTGGTCCGGACGCGAGCGCTGGGGTCTAAGCCAGTCAACCGCGACCTGTGGGGGTCAGACCATCCGCGCGACGTAGGCCTGAAGCGGTGCAACACGCAGCGAGTCGGCCTTCAAGGCAGAAATAGCGCGCGTAACGGCAATCGCCCCTGCGAGAGTTGTATAATACGGCACATGGTGAAGCAAGGCCGTGCGCCGGATGTCCTTACTGTCAGCGAGCGCCTTGGCCCCTTCGGTCGTATTGAAGACAAGGGCAATCGAACCGTTCTTGATGGCATCGACGATGTGCGGGCGACCTTCCAGGACCTTGTTGACAACTTCGCATGAGACCCCATGAGCCTCCAGGTGGCGGCGGGTACCCCGCGTTGCAACAATCTCAAAGCCCATCGCGCGAAGCTCTTTGAGTGGAGCGACGATGCGATCCTTGTCGGCATCTTTCACCGATACGAAAACGGTGCCCGACATGGGTAGTTTCTGACCGGCGCCAATCTGGCTCTTAGCAAACGCAATGGCGAAGTCATGATCGATCCCCATGACCTCGCCCGTGGAGCGCATTTCCGGCCCCAGTATCGGATCGACGCCCGGGAAGCGCGCGAAGGGAAAGACCGCCTCTTTGACGGCGATGTGCTCGATCGTAACTGGCTTCAGGTTGAAGGAGGCGAGGCTCTCACCCGCCATGATGCGCGAGGCAATCGAGGCGATCGGCTTGCCGATCACCTTTGCCACGAACGGAACC